>DYRE01000379.1 GCA_020718965.1 Desulfomonile tiedjei | reverse complement strand
TGCTTGGACAGGCGTTGCGTGTCATAAGATTGATTCATTGCGCCATCAGTCAAGATCTGGTGGATAATTGAAAGGGTCGCTTCCCGATCCCAATCTGGAAGGGTATTCAGACGCTTGCCTTGAGCTTCTTCTAATGTCCATCCGAATAGTTTGCTATGAGCTGGATTCAGGTATTGGACTTTCCCTTCTACGTCATAGAGTATTATGGGATCAGGAGAACAATTCAGTAGTGACCAGGAAATCTCATCCATATCTCTGTTCTTGCTGAAAATGTCCTCGCTGGACAGCTTAGTTTCCTTAAAAACCTGGCCATCAAGCGCCGACTTTTTGCGGTGAACTTCTAATTCAGATGCGTTCCCTGAGACGGATCCATTTTCTATAATAGTTTCCAATTCGGTGATTTTTTTACGGAGTGAATTCAATTCGCAAATCATCTGGTCTGCGCTTTTGTCTTGATCTTTCATGGGTGCGCCTTTTGAAAAATGAACCGACCCTAAAGAAGCTATAGGAATATTTTTTAAAGAATATCACAAGCATTGTTTAGCTACCAAATTTAATTAATTAGCCGGAGAAATCCACGGCCTGTGGAGGCGGCCAGAGTCTGAAGGCGCCTAAGTATCGATTTCGTATGTTGGATCTTCAATCGCACATCGGTTTAATTGGGGCGCATGACCGGTTTTTTTGTTTGTTTACGGACTGATATGTGATACTAATCCAATGGGAAAATGTTGCATTCTCCCATTGACCTCGCAAGGATGCTGTCTTTTGCAAGACAAGACAAGACAAGACAAGACAAGACAAGACAAGACAAGACAAGACAAGACCCAGGAACAGCTCATGAAAAACTTACCCGATGCGCAATTGCGCGCGCAAGCTGTTGCTAATGAGATGTCCGTGACTCCTCCCGACATATCAGCGCTTTCGCCAGAGGAACTACAGAAGCTGTTTCACGAACTGCGAATCCACCAGTTAGATCTGGAATCCCAGAATGAAGAATTACGTAAAGTTCAGTCGGAGTTGATTGAATCGAGGGACAGGTATCTTGACCTGTATAACTTTGCGCCGGTTGGTTACCTCACGGTTAGCAAGGCGTGTAATATTCTGGAAGCAAATCAGACTGTGTGTGGACTCTTCGGTATGGAACGGGATCAGTTGATCGGGAAGTCTTTGTACCGCCTGGTCTCAAAAGACGATCAGGATTTATTCCATTTCCATTTGATCACTGTGTTCAAAAATCAGGCTACTACGGCATGTGAAATAAAGCTGAAAAGGTATGACGGAACCGAATTCTACGCTAAACTCCAAAGCCGGGCTCTAAACGTTGTTAATGGCCAATATAATTCATTCAGAACAATTGTCTCCGACATTACTAAACGCAAGGAATCGGAAATATTACAGCTAAAACTTCAACAGAATTTGGAGTCATTATGGGAATTATCAAGAATCCAGAATGATGATCTGAAATTCCTGACTGATCACGTGCTTGAGGAAATCAAAAGAATTAGCGGAAGCAGGTACGCTTTCTATGGTTTCATAAACCACGAAGAAACCGAAATGGAAATTTATTCGTGGTCCAAAGACGCTATGAACCAGTGCAAAATGGATGATAAGCCAAAAAACTTTCCAATTGCAAAAGCCGGGATATGGGGGCGTGCCGTACGGCAGCGAGAAAAAGTAATAATAAACGATTATGATCAGGATCATGAAGGTAAACTGGGATTACCTGAAGGGCACGTTAGGCTGACCAGGTTTGCAGTCATACCGGTTTTCAGTAAAGACAGGATAGTGGCTGTCGGGGCGGTTGCGAATAAGGAATCTCATTACACGGAGGATGATGTCAAACAGCTTGAGACGTTTCTTGCTCACGTCCAGATAATAGCCGAACAGAAACGAGGACAGGAAGACCTGAGGAAAAGCGAGCTAAAGTTTAGAGCTGTAGCCGACTACACTTGTGACTGGGAATACTGGGTTGGGCCGGATGGCGCCTTAATCTATATCTCTCCCTCATGCGAAAGTATTACCGGCTATCGCCGTGACGAATTTCTCAATAACCCGAAACTTATCAGTGAAATCGTTCATCCGGAAGATCAGCCCGTTGTTGTCGATCATTTGACCAAGATTGACGGGAAAGATTGCAACTCCGTTGACTTTAGAATTGTCACCCGAACAGGAGAGGAACGTTGGATTTCCCACTGTTGCCAGTCAGTTTATGGAGACAACAGTAGCTGGTTAGGCCGACGAGTCAGCAATCGTGATATCACGCAGCGCAAATTGACCGAGGAGGCTCTCAGGCAAAGCGAAACGAACCTTAGGTCTTTCTTCCACTCAATCTCAG
>DYRE01000378.1 GCA_020718965.1 Desulfomonile tiedjei | reverse complement strand
GATGGGTAGCGTCACACAGGGATAGTTTGAGAACTGTAATCTGCAGCGCTCCCGAATTTGCAGCTTCACCATTTTGTGGTCGTGGAATTCATTAGTAAAAGGCTAAATTGATAAGAAACTTAATTGATAACTGGTTCATCTTATTGTGAAATTATACAATTGATATTGAATTGATTCACGATTTGATGAACCAATTGATGATGAAAATACGAACCCGCTTCAGACAAGAGTAAATGAGACTTAGACGCCAGACTGAAGCGGGTTAATTATTTCAAGTTTCGAGTCGTTTTCTTTCTTCGCTTCTTATTTCCTTCCTGAGCAGCTTACCAACTTTTGATTTTGGCAGCATGTCCCGGAATTCTATATACTGGGGAATCTTGTAAGCCGGTAGCCGGTTTCGGCAGAATTTCGTCAACTCATAGCCCGCCACACCCTTGACGTCTTTTTTGAGCACAACAAAAGCTTTGATTCGTTCCCCGACTTTTTTATCCGGAATGCCCACAACGCAGGATTCGATTACCGCGGGGTGTTCCTGAAGAACAGCCTCCACTTCAGATGCGGAAACACGGTAACCCTTGTGCTTTATGGCGTCAACGGTTCTATCAACAAAATAAACGAAGCCTTCCTCATCCTGTCTAACGATATCGCCTGTCCGGTACCAGAGTTTTCCATCAATCATCACAAAGGAAGTTTCGGTCTCCTCCGGTTTGTTAAGATAGGCTGAAACCATTAGCTCCGAATGGACCAGTAATTCACCGGGGTCTCCGAGAGGAATTTCGTCCAGCCCCTCCTGCTCGGTTATCCTTATTTGTTTGCTTGGAACTCTAAGTCCCATAGCCATCGGAGGACTTTCCCGATCAGTTGGGCACATTATGACCCCACCGCACGTTTCCGTAGCCCCATAGCCCTGATAAACAGGGAGATGGAATTTGTCCGTCCAGCGTCTGGCGACATCCTGAGGCAAGACATCCGCGGCCGAGAAACAGTAACTCAGCGAAGAAAGATCATATTGATCGACACGATCGTGTTCCAGGATCATGCGATAAAAGGCCGGAACTCCGACAAGGCTCTTTGCTTTCAGTTTCTCAATGGCGTCAAAAAAAGCGTCCAGGTTTACCTTGGGGAACACTATCATCGTCCCGCCACCCACTACTATCGTCGCTAGAGAACACGTCTGCCCAGCGATGTGGAACAACGGTGAACCTGCAAGTATAACGTCTTCATGCTTTGGAAAAAGTGGATTTCGAACATCAAGCTGCTCTTCCGAAGAAACCAGAAACAAACCATGGCTCATTGGGACACCCTTGGGATGCTTCGTAGTCCCGCCGGTATACATGATCTGAGCAATATCTCTATCGCATATATCGGGCTGAGGGGCCGACTTGCCGCCCCCTCGCTTGATCACGTCACTCAGGGAAAACACGTGGGAAGATTTTTCAACTTTACCTTTTGGCGCTTTATCCGCAAATAAATCGAAAACCTTCTTCCACCAGGGCAGTAACTCGATCAAACCTGTAAATATGACCTGTTCAAGTTGAGTATCGGGCATAGCCTGTTTTACGTATCCGTAGTTACGATCGGAACAGATAACAGCTTTCGCCCCTGTGTCGTTGGCCATGTATTTCAGGTCAAAGGCAGTGTATATGGGACTGATTGGAACATCCACAGCGCCAAGTCTCTGAATCCCCAACCAGCAGACGATGAACTGAATTGAATTAGGAATATACATCAGGACACGATCGCCTTTTCGTATCCCTATTTCGTATAAGCCCGCAGCGAATTTCTCGGATAGTTTTGACACCTCTTTGTATGAATAAGAAGACCCAAGAAAGTAGACCGCAGTCTTATCCGGATATTTCGCGGCCATCGCCGAAAAAGCACCGTATATTGTCTGATAATTTAAAACGGACATGTTTCAAACACTTCCCGGCGCAAATGGATGTGAATCAGACACCAAAGTAGGCCCCCTTGACTTCCGGATTTTCCATAAGTTCGAGGCCGGTGCCATCAAGTGTCAACATACCATTTTCAATTATATATCCATGATCTATCATGGGGAGTATGGGCCTTGCGAATTGCTCGGATATAATGATTGTCAGACCGGTCTCAATGCTGATTTTTTTGATAGCGTCCACTAATGTCGTTTGCATCATGGGGCTCAAACCAAGTAATGGTTCATCGAGAAGCAACAGAGTAGGTTGCACGACCAGCGCCATGCCTATGGTCAGCATCTGTTGTTCACCGCCGCTCAGAAAACCCGCCTTGCGACTTTTAAGCCTTACAAGAGTTGGAAAAAGCTCAAACACATAATCTATACTTTTCTTAATTTCCGGCTTCTTTCGCAGGTAGCCG
>DYRE01000377.1 GCA_020718965.1 Desulfomonile tiedjei | reverse complement strand
GTCTCCAACAAGCTTAAAACCTTTCTCGGTTCCAGGGGCGTCTACTCTGTTGATACCTACATCGATCACAACGGCGCCTTCTTTGACCATATCGGCTGTCACGTATTCCGGGCGCCCAATCGCGCCAATTACTATATCCGCTTCCGCGCAACGAGCCTTGAGGTTCTTTGTCTTAGTGTGGCACATGGTCACAGTGGCGTTCATGTCTCTTTGGTCGAGCATATTGGAAAGGGGTCTACCTACTATGTTGCTTCTGCCTAGTATGACGACGTCCTTCCCGGCAGTTTCGAATCCCCCTCTTTTGATGAGCTCTATGACTCCAGCGGGGGTGCATGGCAGAAATCTTACTTCACCAATGCTGATCAGGCCTACGTTAAATGGATGAAAACAATCTACATCCTTTTCGGGGAGAATGGACCGCAAAATTTTGGTTTCCGGTATATGTTTCGGCAACGGCAGTTGGCATAAAATACCGTGAACGGTTTTATCCCTGTTATAATCCTCTATGACTTTAAGCAATTCTTCCGTAGTCGTGGTCGCCGGCAATCTGGTTTCCAGAGACCTGATTCCGATGTATTCACACGCCTTTTTCTTGTTCAATACGTAAACTTTTGAAGCGGGGTCTTCACCGACCAGGATAACCGCTAGGCAGGGTTCCAGGCCCTGAGCCTTGAGCTTGACGACCTCCTCTTTCATTTCATCTTTGAGTTGTTGAGAAACTTCATTTCCACTAATAATCTTGGCTGACATGCGGTCCTCCTAAAAGTTTTTTAGCTGATATCTACGTGAAGGTCGTGTTAGCTACTTCACGGCCTGTAATGAGCGATCCAAATTCTAGCGTGGGGCTTCTTCAATATTTTAGATCTATCTGTTAATATTGACTAATTTTCGATGGTCAAGGCTATTTTCTCGATTGCCCCGTAGATCTCAGGGTCATCAAGAGATGGTGGACGATTTTCAAGGTCTGCTCGTGCAATCTCCTCGGAGAAGGGCAAAATACCAATCAGATCAATACCGGCTAAATTGTCTCTGAGGAACTTTTCCTGGTCTGAATTGCGAACTTTACTTCCCACTGCAGAGATGTGCCTGAGTCCTATGTCCTGGGTAAGTTGTCTAACTTTATCGGCTGTTTCTATGCTTCTTTGACCCGGTTCAACTACTATTAGCAACCGGTCCACTCCTTGAGCGGTGCCGCGGCCCAAATGCTCAATACCCGCTTCCATATCCATTATAACGAGATCTTTTTCATACAGAACCAGATGATTAATCAGAGCCTTAAGTAGAACACTCTCAGGGCATATACATCCTCCTCCGCCTTTCTTGACGGTTCCCATTATAAGAAGCCTGACGCCATCCTTTTCACGGGAGAGGGCCTCCGGAAGGTCATCCACTTTCGGATTCATTTTGAAGAACCCGCCAACGGTTCCCTTTTTACTTTCTGTCCGTTCATAAATCAGGTCTTCCATTTTGGCGATCGGCGTCAAACCTATAGTGTCAATACCCAGAGCGGATCCAAGGTTGGCGTCGGGGTCGGCGTCAACAGCTAAAACCCTATACCCCTTTCTGGCCCAATAGCGAGCCAGAAGGCTACTTAGAGTAGTTTTACCTACTCCTCCTTTACCCGATACGGCGATCTTCATAGTCACCTCAGTAACTCAATTCAAAAAGTCGGATAAAATGTGAAGAATGGCGCTCCAAACAGTATCATTGTTTAGAGCGTCTCATCAATTCCAGGACAGCCATTTGCGCTGCAACGGCCATGTCTTCAGCGCTGAAATAAAATCCTGCGGTTTCATCAAATAACACACTCGCTTCAGGAGGAAATTCATCGTCACCCTTCCAGACCACGCATGTAATTGGAAGGAACGGGAAGTAAGGCAACTCTACGGCTGCATCACCGTTTTCAAGAACCTTTCCTCCCAGGGTTAGTCCAGCCTCAATCATGGGAGCTGGATTGCTACCAAAAACCGCTATCAGGATCTCTTTTGTTCTTCTATTGAAGGCGGCTTCATAAAAAGCTCCATCCTTGAATTCACGGAAGTGTTTCAACTTGCCTCTTGGTTTTTCTCCCACCGCAGAATTTAGGTAATGTAAACAAAGAATCGCGAGCCATATCGGCGCTTCTTGGCCAGTCTCCTGAATCGAGAATTTCCCGGTTTCAGTTTCCAATTGTATGCGCATGTTCAGATGAGGCACCACAACGCTCTGACCGGAAATTGACGCTCCAGCCTTGCTCGCTATCCATGCGGGATCTTTCCTCGAAAAAATGTCCAGTCCAATCTCCAAAGCCCTTTCATAATTGTCCTGTTTTGGAAGATCCAGTTTGTTGAAGTCCTTCACTGTTAACATGTCAGTTCCTG
>DYRE01000376.1 GCA_020718965.1 Desulfomonile tiedjei | reverse complement strand
TGGTCAAAGCAGAGGATCTGTCAGATCAGATCATGAACTTAAGATCACTCATTCGTGAGAAGATGGAACCAGGATATTCACAGGGTCATGGTAAGATAGCTGAGGCGAATCTCTCGAATTTACTGGGCCAGAAACGTTCAGGCCCGGTCAAATATGCGAGTCAAAATATTTCAGCGGACCAGGAAACAATGTTCTTGAAAGCCGCCGCAGGGACAAGTGATGCGAGATCGGGGCCAGCGAAAGCTGCGGGAACAGATTCAGAAGCTAAATATACTGTGACTGATTTGAAGAGAAAAATGGAAGAAGTCGCTAAACGGTCCAAGGACTTACAACAACTAGTTTCTGAAATAGTCCAGAAAACAGCTTTGATCAAAAAACAAGAAAAGCAGACTGATTCGAAATTAGCCGACATGAGGCAATTGACAAAAAATTGGGAGGGAAAGAAAATTACAGTTAACGAAGAGGTCATGACGCTGGAGAAGAAATTGAGCGGTGAAATGATGATATATCAAGAAGCTCTCAAAGAAGTAGACATGCTAAAGCAATTCTTGACGTCGATGTTTAATGGAATCTTGGCGCCAGAATCGGAAACTCACAAATAGGCTACAGTCTCTACAAACCAACCATTCACTTAAAAACTAATTCCAAATCAGACAAGTTACAGTCTCAGGAGATAAATAGAACGGTCTATTCAGTGACTGTTGATTCGCCAGAGGCGTTCAATGGAGTTAAGATCCGGAGAATATTGCCCTAAGATGGCCATCCCTGCGCCACAGACGCCAATTCTTAGGGAAGTTCTTCAAAAGACTCAGAAAAGACCCATTCTTCCAATCAATTCCCCGAATTTACAGATGGTCCCGGTTCTTAACCCAGGCCTGGGCCGCCATCTGAACAGGATCCCAGGGACTACTCAGAGGAGGAGTGTAACTCAGGTCCAGGTCGTTCAATTGTTCAACCGTCATTTTATTAAAAAGCGCAGCCGCAAATATGTCAATTCGTTTAGATACCTCTGACTTATGGTGTCCGAGAATTTGAGCCCCGAGGAGACGCTGTGTGGATCGGTCTCCGGTAATGCGGATTATCATCTTTTCAGCGCCAGGGTAGTATGCCTTGTGGTCCCAGGTTTCGAATTGATCAGTGAAGGGATCAAAGCCGGCTTCCTGGGCCTCAACATCGCGAAGCCCCGTGCGAGCCGCCACCAGATCGAAAATCTTCACAGCCTGCGTGCCAAGGGAGCCCACAAACTGGCGATTACCACCGACAGCGTTTTCTCCTGCAATTCGTCCCTGTTTATGGGCAACTGTTCCCAGCGGAAGATAGGTATAGCTATTCAGAAGGTAGCTCCATGTTTCCACGCAATCCCCTGCAGCGTATATACAAGGCAGGTTGGTTTGCATGCGCCGATTTACCTTGATGGCGCCTCTGGCGCCTGTTTGGATTGACGCTCCAGCAGCCAATGTCGTTGTAGGCCGGCATCCCACCGCCACAATCGCCAAGTCCGCCTGAGCGCTGAATTCGTTGGTTCCTTTAATAGTAAGACTTCGTCCGTGGTCTTCAATAGATTCAATCTGTACTCCTGTGGCCACTTTGACTCCATGTCGCTCCAGTTCTTTAGCGACTAAATCGCCCAAGGGCCTGTCAACAGTGGTGAGGATTGTTTCCGAAAACTCCACAACAGTCACGGACATACCACGGCGAGTCAGGGCGTCCGCCATCTCCAATCCGATATAGCCTCCGCCCACGATGAGAGCGGATTGTGGCTGCTCCTCAGTGAGCCGCTTGTGGACAGCGAAACTGTCGTCCATCCACCGGAGAAGAAAAACTCCCGGTAGATCTATACCTTTGATGTTGGGTTTGATGGATTCGGCGCCGGTTCCAATGACCAGTTGATCGTAAGACAACTCTGTTGTTCGAGCTTCCCTATCAACGATTTGAACAGTCTTCCTGTCTGAATCGATCTTCGTGGCCGTATGATTCAAAAGTAATCTAATCCCAGCCTGCTCAATTTCCTCCCTGGTTCTGTGGGCAAGACTTCTCCAATTTGTAACTTCTCCGCTCAAGAAAAAGGGCAGGCCACAGATGCTGAAATTTGGGTAACTGTCGGCTACCACAAGGGTGGGTTGAACAGACGGACATATTTCGCGTGCCCTGAGGGCGGCGCTAATTGCGGCGTCACTTCCACCTATAATCACTAGATTTTCCATTTTTACACCTACAATTTGAGTTGTTCCCCGAACCTGAAAAGAAGAAGACGAGGATGAGCGTCTTTCCCGTGTTGTCAGAGACTATTAACGAAATCGTCCCAACGGTGTTTTCGGTACAGTCCGGAAATAATTTTCCCTGAATTTGAATGCCACGTTTACAAGACC
>DYRE01000044.1 GCA_020718965.1 Desulfomonile tiedjei | reverse complement strand
CACCTGAAAGGCCTCATCAGCGCCTCTAGCCAAACACTCGCGAAGAGTTTCTTCAGAGTCCTCCGGAGCGACGCACACAACCGTAACCTTACCACCCGTTTTTTCTTTGATCTGTACGGCTTCCTCTACCGCAAATCGATCCCAATCGTTAATATCATGATCAAGATCGTCCTTCTTAATATCCTTGGCTCCGGGGGCCACCGCAAGATCCGCCTCGGAAGTATCCGGTACCCACTTTATGCAGACAATGATGTTCATAAATCCTCCCAAAGATTCTAGGCGCTTCTCGAAAGAACCGCATATTTTCTATTTGGACATCAGGACATAGATCTATCGACAAGTTCGATCAGATCAATGACCTCAATCTTACCCTCATTTCCAGTAGTTTTTATGGCGTCTTCAAGATTGATAAGACAAAAGGGACAAGCGGTCACTATTATCTGCGCCCCAATTTCCGCAGCCATTCTGACACGAACTTCGCCCATCCTTTCTTTTTCGTCCTCGTTTTCGTACCAGAGCAAAAGACCACCACCACTGCAACAGAAACTTCGGGAAAAAGATCGTTTCATTTCCGTATAATTTATGCCTGGTATCGATTTAAGGACATGACGGGGCTCATCGTAGACACCATTATGTCTGCCCAGGTAACAGGGATCATGATAGGTCACCACTTTGTCTCCAACATAGTTACGGTTCAGCGCAATCGTTTTCTGGTTCAATAACCTTGATATCAAGTGGCTGGAGTGAATGACCGGGAAACTCTGAGGGTAGTCATTTCTGATGGCATTAAAAGCATGGGGGTCAAATGCGACTATTTCGTTAAAACTTCGAGATTTGAACGCCTCTATATTTTTTGCCGAGACCTGCTCAAAGAGTCCCTCTTCGCCCAGTCGCCTAACTTCATTGCCTGAATCATTTTCATCCGGGCCTAATATGGCAAAATCAACATTGGCACGTGTCATAATCTTGGCAAAAGACTTGCTTATTTCCTGAATACGGGGATCAAATGAACCGCAACTGTCAACGAAAAAAAGCATGTCGCAGGACTCGCCTTCGGATATAACGCGGACCTCGGCATCTTCCAGTCCTTTGGCCCATGCCGCCCTTTTAGACTTCATTACCCCGTAAGCGTTACCTTTTTTCTTTATTTGTTGAAGAGGTTTTTGCAGTGACTGCGGAATTTCACCCCGGTCGATGAGATATCGTCTCATGTCAACGATCTTGTCGATGTACTCTATGAAGATGGGACATTCAGCCTCACAAGCGCCACAAGTTGTGCAAGCCCATATTTCGCTCTCCGTAATAATGTCTCCGACGAGTTTCCTTTTTTCGTCAGGATCTGAAGGCGCCTTACCAAAAATGGGATAATTCTCGTAAGCGTAGTCCCTGGCTTTGACACTGATCATTTTAGGAGACAGGGTCCTGCCGACTGTATTAGCCGGACAATTGTCAGTACAGCGCCCACAGTCAGCGCAAGAATAAAAGTCGAGAATGTGTTTCCATGTAAAACCTGTGAGATCGCTTACTCCACATTGATCCAGCGTCATCCAGTCCTCAACGCCGTATCTGACAGGCTTGACGGCCCCACGATTCAGTTTGGAGAAGTAGACATTAGGAATCGCGGTAATAACATGAAAATGCTTTGATATCGGAAGATAATTCAGTAGTACGAAAAACACCAAGATGTGCGCCCAGTACCCGCCAATGTGCAATACATTTAACGCATCCGGGGCATGGGATGGCATGAATAAAGACGCAAGGGCCGCAGCAGGAAACCAGTGGTAGGCTCCGGCGACGGATTCCAGTTTGTACAGGCTGCCGTCGTGCACCATGTCCGTGACCATAAGGGCGGCAACCAATCCCAGAATAACGTACGCCTCATATTCATGTCCTGGCGCGCCAGGATGCTGATAGCGCGATGGATGAAAAATCGCTCTCCGTAGGATGGCGATCACACAAACTATTAGCACTACCAGTACTGTGTAGTCCTTTAGCGATTCATACGCAAAGCCAACTGACCCAGTAAGAAAGGGGAGATGGAATGTTGATGAAAAGCCCCTGCCTATGAGTGTCAAAGATCGCAGGGAGAGTATCATGAATCCTGCGAACAGGAGAATGTGGAGGATGCCAGCTCCGAGGTATCGTGGCTGTCTCCACTGTCCAAAACCGTACAACAGCGCACGCCCAATGCGAACCGGTATGTTGGAAAACCTGGAGTCCGGAGCCGCTTTCCGCATCAGATCGATGCGCCTGTACATGACGTATGTAAAGAAAACAGCGGCCACAACCAGAATAAATAGGGCTATGACCGGGGCCGGAATCCCCAAAAGTGGCGTATCCGCCGGCTTAAGGATGTCCATGGGCAATTAACCTCGTTTAACCACAGGAAATCTTGTGCAATTCAGGTTCAAGGAGACACTAAAACATTTGCGAAAATCTCTGAAAATCCAGAGAATCAGGCGTTTCAAAAGGTTTCCCTCAAGGATTGTGAACAACAGATGGAAGCCTTCGCACAGAGGCGTCAGCCCATGAATTCCAGGTCCAATAAGTGTTCTAACTTATTAGCACAGCCAGAATTCTGGCCGGTTTGTCGCCGTGCGCCTTGACCATGTGAGTATCGCTGGAGTCATAATAAACAGCGTCGCCAGGGCCCAAGACTTCTCGCTTTTCTCCTACCAGGACATCCATTTGACCCTCAATTACATAGATGAATTCCTGTCCATCGTGAGCCGAGGGTTCGTCCGCATCTGATGGATGGAGAGTCACAATGAAGGGCTCCATAAGGCGGTCTTTCTTTTCTGAGGCCAAAGATTCGTATTCATAGCCTCGATGCTCTTCTCTGGATTTCCCGAAGCGCTTGAAACTCTTTCTTTCGTCGGCCCTCACAATGGTAAATGGCTGGTCACCTTCGGATATGAAATCGGACATTTTAAGAGATAAGGCTTTGCTTACCTTGATTAGCTGTCCAAGCGGGAGAATCCTCCTGCCTTCTTCGACTCCTTCTAGCAATTCGTGTGAAATCCCTACCTTATCGGCCAGCTCTTTGATTGAATAACCAAGATTTTCCCTTGCGGATTTCAGTTTTGAACCGTGATTGGTTTCCATCTCCGCCTGGGATTCGAGTCTTGCCGCTTCAACCGCTTCAGGGTCGGTCAGAAAGTCACTACCTTTATCTTCTACATATCCATCAACCGTATCTCGAAACGACTGATATGATGTCTCTTTGAACTCTTGGTCCATGTCCTATCCTTTCAGCTAGATGTCCTTCCCATGTGAATCCGGCGCCATACGTAAATATCACATCGACTTCCCTGGTACGCCGATATTTCTGGCTATTACAATCCTTTGAACTTCAGAAGTTCCTTCTCCAATATCCAGAAGTTTCTGATTTCGATAGTGCCGTTCTACCGCATAGTCTTTCATCAAGCCATAACCACCATACATCTGGACAGCGTGGTTCGCTGCCCGATAGTAGGTTTCAGAACAGACCAATTTGGCCATTGCGCCATGTTTGGGGGTAAGCCGACCGTTGTCCTTCAACCAGCAGGCCTTGTAAAGAAGCAACCTGGCCATTTCGATTTCAGTCGCCATGTCCGCCAGTTTGAACGCATTGGCCTGAAATGATCCTATAGGGCGTCCGAACTGCTGACGTTTCTTTGAATAGTCCAGGGCAAGCTCAAAGGCCCCCTGCGCTCCACCAAGTCCCATGGCCCCTATCGATAGCCGGCCTCCGTCCAAAGTGTTAAGCATCTGATGAAAACCTTCGCCCAGACCACCCAATAGGTTTTCCTTCGGGACCCTACAATCCTGGAAGGTCAACAAACCAGTGTTTGAAGCCCTCCAGCACATTTTCCCGTGCATCTTCTCCGCTGTAAATCCTTTTGTGCCGTTTTCTACCAGAATACAGCTAATTTGGGGTTTCTTGGGATTTGACGTGTCTGTAACACATTGCACAACACATACTGCGCTCATGTCTGTGGCCGAATTGGTAATAAATATCTTGCTCCCATTTATGACCCATTCATTTCCATCCAGAAACGCAGATGTCTTTGAAGCTCCGGCGTCCGAACCGGCGTCAGGTTCCGTCAGGCCGAAAGAGGCCAAAATAGTTCCTTTGCACAAATCGGGCAGCCACTTTTTCTTTTGTTCTTCAGTTCCAAAATAAAAGATCGGAGCAATACCCAATGAATTGCCGGCGGCGATCGTAGCAGCCTGGGATCCGTCTATCCTGGCTATTTCTTCAACCATGATGATGTAGTTCAAGTAACCTACATCACTGCCACCATATTCTTCGGACACAAAGGGTCCAAAAAAATCAAGCTCGCCCATTTTCCGCGTCAACTCTTCAGAGAACTCTTCGTTATCGTCCAGTTCCTGCGCAATTGGCGCAATTTCCTTCTCGGCGAATTCCCGGACTACTTTTCTGGTTAGCTCAGCATCCTTGGGTAAATCAAAATTTAATGACATTCTCGGGCCCCCTTCTGGGATTCATTAGTTGTGAACAAGGGCGTTATCGCAAAAATTCGAAAACGCAGTCGGCACCGATCGACTCGGTTTTGTTTCAAAGAGTAAAGGCGTTGTTCGAGGTCTAACGAACTGGTAGGGAATCATCTCAAACAAAGTTTCCCGCCTGATACGGTTTATAGCTCTTTTTCTGATCTCGCCAATGTGGAGAAAGAATAGCTAATTGTTGATCAATAGCAAATAATAAAGAAATTTGTCAAGGCGAATAAGGCAAAACTGGTGTCAGTCTGAATCCTCCAAAATTCGATTTGAGTGACAGTAGCGCTCTTTTATGAACCTCATTTCAGATGAGATGCTCTAACTGAGCGATGCACGATAATCTTTGCTGTCTGAAGCTGGTAACGGCTTAATCTGCACTCTTTTATATAATAATCGTAATAACATGCTATATTAATTCTATTTAAATTGACATTCTGTCATTTTAACAATAAAATTAACTCGATCATTCAAGATTATTAATTGATATCTAGCTTAGATTGTTTCTGTTGAAAGGAGAGCCAAAGATGAAAACTTTTAAACTGTTCTCAATCTTGTTCCTGTTCGTATTAATGGCTCTTCAATCCTGCGTAGGTAAAACCGAGCAGGTATCAACTTCCTCGACTGATAAGACTCTTGGGGCGTCCTCAACTCTGGAATCGGAATTGAAGCTTACGGAAGCAAAACTACTGTCAGTAGAATCTGAAAATAAGGAGTTGAGGGCATCCAACGAAATGCTTTCAGAGAGACTCAAAGAGTTGCAGGAAGCTGCACAGGAAGAAGGGGGAGAAGCCTTATCCGACAAGAACGCCGACAGTCAATCTGGCGGGCTTTCCAATCAGACCCGGATAGCGCTTATGGGGGCAAAGGCCATCGCAGAATTTAAGTACGAGCAGGCTGCCAGAAAAGTTGAATCCCTAACAGTTGATCTTTCGAAAAGGGACAACGATCTAAAGAAGGCGCTGGTGGATCTTGAAATAATCTCGCAAGAGAGAGAAGGGCTGAAAAAAGACCTTGAATCCCTGAAGACGGAGTCCAGAAATACGCATTTGCAGATGGAAGAAACGCTTAAGACGCTTGAATCCAGACTATCGGAACAGAATGACGTGGTTTCAAAAATCGAAGGGGAGCTTAAAGAGAAAGAAAAACTCCTGGACACGCTTAAGAAAGCCTGGTCTGACGCTACTCAACTTAAAGGCAACGCTGAAAACCAACTGGATGAGATTAAGAATAATTTCAACGAATGTCAGAAGCAGGCAGCTCAGATGAAGATTTTGCTTGACCGGCGCCAAACCGAATCGACGCGAATCACCGCCGAGATTGACAGCCTTAAGAAGGAACTGGCGTCAAGTAATGTTCAAGTCCGCCAACTGCAATCTGAAAGGGAATCGTACATTCAACAGATTAAGGATTTGAAAGAGAAATCAAACGCTGCGGATAATAAAACTCAGTCTGAGGTCCCAGCGTCTGGGGAACTAGAAAAATCCCACTCAGTAATCGATAGATTACTTGAAGGCGTAGCCGGCGACAGACCCTAAATGATATGGCGGCTCACGACTGGTAACTAGAAATAGCCTGCTTTTTCCATAAATCTTAAAGACTTGATTTCTTCTCCCCTCAAACACCGAACAAAGGCCGATAGACTGTCTCGAATTTCTTTTTCGGCGCTCCTGCTTAATTTGATTCTTTCTACTAGCCGGGAATCTGCGTTCAAACCGTGTCGCAAAGCCGCCAATGTGGCAGGACTCATGGTTTTGTCCAGCGCAGGTTTATATTCGACACAACTCTTGTGAACGGCCCCTCCCAAAAGCGGAGAAAAGAATACGTCGGGATTGGAAGCAAATCCCTGCCCGCAGAATGGACAACGATTAAACGAAGGCTGGAAGCCCAGAAGCCCCAGAAGATGAATTTCGCTTACGAGCAATTCGATGGAACCAGGATTAGAAGCGTCAAGAGTCTCAAGAAAGTTCTCCAGGAAATCGAATACATCCGGATCAGGGCTAGATTCGGGTAAGAAGACAGATACTAGTTCAAAAAAATATGAGACTCTGGCCAAAGATTCCATTTTACCCCTAATCTTCAAGAATCCTTTGGACATGTGCGACTCATCTATCCAGACGAGATTATCCTTTTTTCTCAAGCGCACAGCCAGATCCACCACACAGAAAGGCTCCAGATGCCCCCCAAACCTTACGCGACTTTTTCTTGAATTCTTGGCTATCCCGGTAAGCCAGCCTCTTTCACGCGAAAGGAATATGACCGTTTCGTCGGCTTCACCTCTGTCTATCTTTTTCATTATTATTGATCTGATTGTCATAATTTTTTGGGATTTCTCAGCGCCAGATGTCAGAAACTGAAATATAGACTCAATATGTATAGCTCATAACAATAGTTCTGATTCAAGTTCCTTTATTAGTCGCAGAGTGACACGTCTGCGTTCCTGAAGAGATATCTCATCGAGAATATCCAGAAGCTCTTCGAGTTTTTTGAGATTTCTGGATTTTCTCGACAAAAGATAATTGATGACATCCTGACTGAGCTTGATTCCCCTTTTTGACGCCATTTTATCCAAAATAAGTACCCGTGTATGGTCATCAGGTGGCGTCAATTCTAGCGATAAACCTGCCAGCATTCTGGACCGGAGATGGGGATTCGCAGTAAACAGCGCTTCTGGTCCAACCGAGGAGGAGCAGAGCAAGTGGGCTCCGATGACCAAGAGCCTGTTCCATAGGCTCCAAAGATGATTAGATTCTAATCCTGAGATTTTGTCCACGTCGTCCACGCATACTAGGTTGACTGCAGATAGTTCCCCTTGACCAAACCGCGCCAGCATTTCCAGTGTAGGTTCATCTGACATTTGATCCGCAATGCTAACAAATAAGCCCTTTCTGTAAGTTGACTGACTCAGATGTTTAAAGTATTCGTATGAAGCCCTTAAAAGCATGGTTTTGCCAGAGCCTGAAGGTCCATGGAGAAGGAACGTTTTAGGTACAGGATTAGAATGCGAAACCTCGGTCAATGCTGATTCAAGCAATCCAATAGTCTTGGATATTCCTGGATGGACAATAATGTCAGAGAATAAGAAAACCTTCGGATTAAATAGAGGTAGGGCAATTTGTCGCATGAAGCGATTGTATTGGTGTCCGTCAGAATGATCAACTACCAAATTTAACAAAATGCTTGACAGTTGGGACGACCTCCTTTAATCTTCGAACGGCTGCTACGTGGGCGTTAGTCTCCCTAAACGCGAGAAACCATCCGAGGAATTCCAGAAACCGGTTGGGGCGTAACGAAAGATTTTCGATTTCGTTTTCCTATTTGACCTGTCATAAAGAATTGCTTCGACATTTATAGATCCCAAGAAAAAATAATCACCTATATTTTCCAAAAGAATCGATCAGGAGAAGGCATGGACGTTCAAGAGTTGAAAGAAAAAAAAGTCAGTCAACTTCTGGCTATAGCTAATTCCCTAGAAATTGAGGGCGTTAGTAGCATGCGGAAGCAGGAACTAATTTTTGCAATCCTACAGGCCCAACAACAACAGGAAAAGGAGCAACCGATCAGGGGTGAGGGTGTTATCGAAACCCTTCCTGACGGGTTCGGCTTCTTAAGGGCGCCTGACTACAACTATCTTCCAGGACCGGATGATATTTATGTATCTCCAAGTCAGATAAGGCGTTTTAACCTCCGCACTGGAGATACAGTCGCAGGCTATATTCGTCCGCCCAAAGACACCGAAAGATATTTCGCCTTACTCAAGGTTGAGTTAATTAATGGAGAGGATCCAGACAAAGTCAGGGACAAAGTTCTGTTTGACAACTTAACACCTCTCTATCCTGACGAAAAACTGAAACTGGAGATCAATCCCACTCAGTATTCGATGAGAATCATGGATCTTGTCGCGCCGATTGGAAAAGGGCAGCGCGCTCTAATCGTATCTCCCCCCAAAGCCGGCAAGACAGTGCTTCTTCAACAAATAGCCAACAGCCTTACCATGAACCATCCAGATGTATATTTGATTGTACTTCTTATTGATGAACGTCCCGAAGAAGTCACGGATATGCAGCGTTCAGTGAGAGGGGAGGTCATCTCCTCGACATTTGATGAGCCGGCCCAAAGGCATGTGCAAGTGGCTGATATGGTCATAGAAAAGGCCAAGAGGCTGGTAGAGCACAAGAGAGATGTCGTCATACTACTTGATAGCATCACCCGATTAGCGCGGGCTCACAATACGGTTGTGCCGCCGAGTGGCAAAATACTGTCGGGTGGAGTAGACTCAAATGCCCTTCATAGACCCAAAAGATTCTTCGGGGCCGCTCGAAACATTGAGGAAGGCGGCAGTCTTACAATAATTGCTACAGCTCTGATCGACACCGGCAGTAAAATGGATGAAGTCATCTATGAGGAATTTAAAGGCACAGGTAACATGGAAATCCATTTGGACAGACGTCTTCTGGAGCGACGTATATTCCCCTGTATAGACATCAACCGATCAGGAACTCGAAAAGAAGAATTACTGCTCAACCCGCAAGATCTGCAGAGAATATGGTTACTCCGCAAACTCCTTGCCGACATGAATTCGGTGGACGCAATGGAATTCCTCCTGGACAAGATAATGCAAACAGATTCAAACCGCGAATTTTTGCAGGTTATGAACAAATAGGGCGACAAGCATTCACTGAAAAACCAGAGCTATCGATCACCAACAATTTATGGGCTGTGGCTTGGGCCAAAATTGGGACAAGCCTCGAAGGCCTCTATACGCACTGTGAAGTGGAGCCTCTAACCTTAGGAGGCTTAATATGTTTTGCTTTTCGGGAAATTATGATGATATACTATGTAGTTTGAAAATTAATTCCTGGAGGACACCCATGAAAAAAGGAATACATCCTGAATATAAAGACTCTGTGTTTCGTTGCGCTTGCGGGGCGGAAATCAATACAGAGTCCTTACAGCCTGAATACCGACTGGAAATCTGTTCATCGTGCCATCCGTTTTTTACTGGCAAGCAAAAATTGGTGGATAGCGCTGGGCGCGTGGAGAGATTCCTAAAAAAATACGGAGACCAGGCAATAGCAACTGGCAAAAAGCCTTCAAAAATAGGAAAGAAAAAAGAGGCGGGGATTAAAACATCGCCCACAAAAAAACAGGACAGTGAAAAATCGGCGTAAATCATTATCATTCGTTGGACGCAAATATTTTTTGTAGCTGGTCAATTAGGACCGGACAACGAATTCGTAACAGTATTACAGCGTATTCATAATTAGAAAGTCCAGGTTAATGATACTAAATAACGATTCCGGCTCCACGGTCATTCCCATAAAAGTCGGCGGGCAGGCTGTCATCGAGGGCATCATGATGAGAGCTCCGAAGACATTCACCATTGTTGTCCGCAGGCCTGATGGCGAGCTTTCAGTTCGTGAAGACAGATGGTATTCTCCCATGGAAAAGTGGCCTTTCTTGAAAAAACCTTTTCTTAGAGGCTGCATAATACTTTATGAGGCCATGTTCAATGGCATTCAGGCTCTTACCTATTCGGCCCAGGAAGCTCTCGGAGAAGAAGAAGAGAAGTTAAGTCCTCTCGCTCTCGCTGGGACTATTGCGTTCGCGTTGGCTGGAGCCATCCTGCTGTTCGTCGTTGTTCCCCACCTTGCCACTCTTGGAATAGGAACACTGGTTGGCGCTGATCTTGGTGTAAGCAGCATCTGGTTCCATGTAATAGATGGTGTCATAAAGGTGAGCATTTTCGTGGCGTACATAGCCTTAATATCTTTGCTCAAGGAAATTCGAAGGGTCTTTCAGTACCATGGAGCTGAACACAAATCCATTCACGCCTACGAAAAGGGAGAAGAACTAACTGTAGAAAATGCCAGGAAATATCCTACACTCCATCCAAGATGCGGCACTGCTTTCATACTGCTAGTCCTGATGCTGAGTATTTTCCTTTTCACATTGGTGTTTCCTCTTGTGCCAAAGGAACTCTTCGGCAATTTAATTATCACCAACGCCTTTTTCATATTGGTCAAGATAGCCCTGCTACCTTTTATTGCCGGAATCTCGTATGAACTCATACGACTTGGAGACAAACACCACAACATGTTCCTTTCCGCCATGCTTTCTCCTGGCCTGTGGCTCCAGAAGCTTACTACTCGTGAACCCTCCGACGATCAACTAGAGGTTGCTATTGTGGCTTTGAAGAAAACACTTGAAAAGGAACAGGAATGGGCCGAAGTAAAAAACTCGGCATGAGCTTAGGTTATGCAAGTAATTGAGAAACTGGAAGAACTTAACAAGAGGTATGAAGAATTAAACTTGGAGCTATCCAGGCCGGAAGTGGTTTCAGATCATAACCTGCTCAAAAAGTTTTCCAAGGAACAGTCAGATCTGAGTGACATAATAAAAGCGTACCGAAAACTCAGTGAAGTGACTCGTGAAATTGGTGAGCTTGAGGGAATCATTTCAGAAGGTGAAGACACAGAACTTGTTGGAATGGCGCGTGAAGATCTGGCCCCTCTGATCGAACTCAGAAACGAACTCGAGCGCAAGATCAATTTGCTCTTGATCCCTAAAGATCCTTATGATGACAAAAACATATTTCTTGAAATCAGGGCGGGAACCGGTGGCGAGGAAGCTGCTCTCTTTGCGGCCGATTTGTTCAGGGCCTATTGCCGATATGCGGAATTTAGGAAGTGGAAAGTTGATATGATGTCTGTATCAAACAGCGCCACAGGAGGACTGAAGGAAGTTATAGCTCTTATACAGGGGGCTGGAGCATTTTCCAGACTCAAGTATGAGCGCGGTGTCCACCGGGTGCAAAGAGTTCCACTGACGGAATCTCAAGGGCGTATTCACACTTCAGCAATCACCGTAGCTGTTCTGCCTGAAGCAGACGACGTAGAAATAGGCATTGATCCAAAAGACCTTAAAATAGACGTTTATCGATCATCCGGTCCGGGTGGTCAAAGTGTAAATACCACTGACTCCGCGGTTAGAGTAACTCACCTGCCATCTAATATCGTGGTC
>DYRE01000375.1:1209-2380 GCA_020718965.1 Desulfomonile tiedjei | reverse complement strand
GCGGAAGAGTTTATTGACGACCCGGATTTAATGAATCGAATTATCCATCCGGATGCTAAAAGAAATAGAGATGGATTTCGTATAAGCCCTTTGTGATAGGTCAATTACTGAACGAGGCTCGTTCGGTTATGGTTATCGACTAGAACAGGGATTCAACATGAATTCACGAACAATTGTTCTGATATTGGCGCTGATCTCGTTGATATCCACAGCGACAGGTGGATATCTCTACTATAATTCAGCTCAAAAAGCTGCTGTCAAAGAAACTGAAAGAGAACTTGCCGGAACAACCAATGAATTAAAGGAAGATATTGATGGATTAATCTCAGATAATCAAAACCAGGTTAGGGTTATGGCTAGGTTTGAACAGCTTCAGAAGGCCATACTGAACCAGGATCATGCGTCCATCTCTGAAGCAGACCGGATCCTGGACCATTTCGCACAAGGTCATTCTTACGACGTCTGTTATCTGATCGACGGCTCTGGGAAAACCATTGCTTCCAGCAACCGTAACGCTAAGAATAGTTTTGTTGGGCACAATTATGCGTTTCGTCCATATTTTCTTGATGCGATAAAAGGCAAACCAGATTTGTACTTGGCTGTCGGGGTAACATCAGGCATGAGGGGGATTTACTTCAGCCATCCCGTTTATCTCCCGGAAGGAGGCTTGCCCATTGGGGTGGCGGTAATCAAAGCCTCGACTCGAGACCTGGACAGGGTTCTCTCCCGGAAGAGAGAGGGAATTGCCTTGCTGGTGCACAGTAGTGGGATTATTTTCGCTTCCAGCGATGAGAACGCCACGCTGAAGCGCTTGTGGAAAGATTCGCCTGAAGAATTATCAAAGATCGCAGAAACTCAGCAATTTGGAAAAGGACCGTGGAATTGGTCCGGCCTGGAAAAAAAGGTCGGAGCCCAGGTTGTGGACAGTTCCGGAGAATTTTACATAATAGAGGAAGTCGGCATTGGAAACCTCCCCGGATGGAGAATTGTTTATCTGTATAGCTTCAGGGCAGTCTATGGAAAGATTGTTGATCCTTTGGTGGGGAAAACGGGCTTAGTGGCTCTAATACTATGTTTCTTTGTTGGGGGCGCAGTTATTTGGCTATATTTCATGGCTCAAAAGGACATCAGTAGCCGCAAACAGGCGGAAGAAACCATGAAAGAGAGCGAA
>DYRE01000375.1:0-1109 GCA_020718965.1 Desulfomonile tiedjei | reverse complement strand
TGAAAGAGAGCGAAGAGAAGTATCGGAGTTTGTTCGAAAATTCCATAGACGGACTCTTTATCACCGAAGTAGACGGGACGCTCCTTGACGCCAATCAATCTTTTCTGGATCTATTCGGCTACACCAAAGAGGAGATCTTAGGGAAGAGCGTCCTCAAGATGTACGTGAATCCTGATGACCGGTACCAATTCCAGCAAGACATAGAGAAAGACGGCTACATCAGGGACTATCCGCTAAACTTGGTAAAAAAGGATGGAACTGAGATAGACTGCCTGCTCTCTGCAACCATCAGAAAAGCCATTGATGGAAGGATTCTCGGATACCGGGGAATATTTAGGGATGTGACGGAACGGAAAAGAATAGATGAAGCCCTTCAGCAAAGCGAAGCAACTCTCAGAACTGTGCTTAAGTCAGTTCCTATAGGTATAGGATTGGTCACAAATCGGATATTTGGCTGGACAAATGAGTCTCTATCGGAGATGACGGGATATTCTGCCGCCGATTTTCTTGGACAAGGGACCAGGATGCTTTACGAAAGTGATGAGGAGTACGATCGCATCGGATTTGAATATGGACATGTCAAGGAAGGAGGCGCTGTTTCGGTTGAAACTCGTTTCAAGTGTAAGGACGGCACAATAATTGACGTTATCCTAAGCTTATCGGCGATAATGCCTGGTGATTTGTCAACGGGAGTTGTTTCTTCCGTAATTGACATTACCCAGCGTAAGCTGGCGGAGTTTGCTCTCGAAAAGCGAATCGTCGCCCTGACTAGCCCCCTGGATCAGGTTCATGGGATTGAGTTCGATGATCTTTTCAACCTTGACGACATTCAGAAGCTTCAGGATCAGTTTGCCCAAGCCTCCGGAGTCGCCTCTATCATCACGCACACTGATGGCAGGCCTATCACCAGGGCCAGCAACTTCCGCCGACTATGTAACGACATAATCCGCCAGACTGATAAGGGACTGGCCAACTGCTACAAGTCAGACTCAGTAATCGGCGGCTATCATCCGGAAAGACCGATCGTTAGTCAGTGTCTCAGTGGCGGACTGTGGGACGCCGGCGCAAGTATCACTGTCGGTGGTCGGCACATTGCCAACTGGTTGATA
>DYRE01000374.1 GCA_020718965.1 Desulfomonile tiedjei | reverse complement strand
GACTATTTTGTTCATGGGGAACTCCTTGGGAAAAGGAAGGTTGAAAGGCTGAAGACCGAAGGTGGGAAAAGAAGATCTGACTGTTCCGCTCGTTGTTAAAGCCCGTACTTCTGTTCCAGTTCTTTCAACTTGCCTTCGGCTTTTAACTCATCCATGGTCTTTTGCAGTTCTTCGATAATCCAGTCCTGAGTCGCCGTGTGAAAAGCATAATCGAGGTCGGCCTTATTGAGTACATAGACCATTTCATAGAGGTCGGGATCGATCCCTAATGATTTGGCATCAGCGATAAAGCCGCGCCAACCGTTAGCTATCATGTCGATCCTGCCGACATCAAGTTTTTTCACGTTACTGAGTATGCTGTTGGTCTGGTCCATCACTTCCTGCCCGATTCCCAGCTTCTGCAAATACTGTTCCCCCACATCCTCAATCACGGTGCCGACCTTGTATTTCCTGATGTCTTCGACGCCGCCGATCTTAAGCCCTCTTGCTTTTTTCGCGATCAGGCCGCTGGTGTTCTGAAAAATCGGCCCCACCCATTTGAACATCTTCTCCCGCTCCTCGATTCTGGTGGTCGAAAGCAGGATAGTATTCTCGGTGGTTTGCACAAGGTGGTAGCCTCTTGCCCACGGCACCAACTTGATGTCGTCCTGCCCCTTGGGTGGAACCGGCACGGGCCAGCATCATTGCCAGAAACTCCACGGCCACCCCTTGCATCTTGCCGTCTTTTCCAAATTGATAACCACCCCCGACCTCGGTCATGATCTGGAAGGTCGGCAACGGCTCCGCCCAAACAACAGGCCCAGATGAAATGATCCCATGCATGACTGCCACAACGCACCCAAGCAGTTTTTTCATCTGGTACCTCCTCCACGCATTTGAAAATTTTTCGACAGTTACAGAAAAAAAGAGAGAATCAGTCTCGTACAGACCTTGAATGTGTGTACCGTCTCATTCAACCGGGAGGACAAGGGTTTCCATGGTGCTCCCAAGCTGTTTGGCCTCCTTGCCGATATCCACAAGCTGCGTATTTTCTACTTTGTCACATTGTTTTACCGTTGCATTCGGCACCCCTTTCCCCCCCCTGAATCCTGATCTTTACCCACACTTAACACCGGGGGTATTTCTTGATGCGGTTTCGGCTGACTGTTAAGCATCTAAAATCGTTAACTATCAAATGTCGACCAAGGAACCGCAGAATGACAAAGTTTTCACTTCGACATTCGATATTATTTATTCGACATTCAAATGTTCATAAAAGTTCCAATGAAATTGGCCTGCTACTCTACCCCAGGTGTCAAGTGGGTAAAGGTCAGTTGTTAAGAAAGGGTCGGGGTGGTCGGGGTCGGGGGTAGTTGAGCTGTTACTCTTCCATAATGTGACGAAGACCTAAAGCTCGTACTTCTGTTGCAGTTCCTTCAACTTGCCTTCGGATTTTAACTCGTCCATGGCCTTTTGCAGTTTTTCGATAACCCAGTCTGGCGTCCCTTTGTAAAAGGCATAATCGATGTCAGCCGTATTAAGTATATAGACTGCCTCATAAAGATTGGGATCAATCCCAAGTGTTTTGGCATCAGCGACAAAGCCTTCCCAGTCATTCGTTATCATGTCGATCCGGTCGGCTCCAAGTTTTTTCACATTATTGGACGTATTGTTGGTTCGGTCCAGCGTATCCAGCCCAATTCCCATTTTTTGCAGATACTGCTCCCCCACATCCTCCTGCACAGTACCAACCTTATATTTCTTGATGTCAGCCGCGCCACTGATTTTGATTCCTTTCTCCTTTTTGGCGATCAACTTGGTGGAGTTTTGAAAGATCGGCCCCACCCATTTGAACATCTTCTCCCGTTCTTCGGTCCTGGTGGTCGAGAACAGGATAGTATTCTCTGTGGTTTGCACAAGGTTGTAGCCTCTTGACCATGGCTCCATCTTTATGTCTCCCTGCCCTTGGGTAGAACCAGCGCGGGCCAGCATCATAACCAGAAACTCCACAGCCAACCCTTGCACCTTGCCGTCTTTTTCAAATTGATACACCCCCCAGGGCTCGGTCATTATCTGGAAGGTCGGCAAAGATTCCGCCCAAACAACCGATCCTGAAAAGATAACCCCAACCATAGCCAGCACAACACACTTAAGCAGCTTGTTCATCAGGCACCTCCACACATTTGAGTTTTTTTTGGCATAATTGCCACAACGTGCCCAAGCAGTTTTTTCATCGGGCACTTTCTCCATACATTTTAGGTTTTTCAAGCAGTTACAAAAAAGGAGAGAATGAGTTTCATTCAGACCTCGGCAACAACCAACTAAAATAGTCATTTTTTTTGGACATTTGCTATTTATTGGTTCTTCATCAACTTTAACGAGCATCCATTTTCCAGATGTTGAGTCGCT
>DYRE01000043.1 GCA_020718965.1 Desulfomonile tiedjei | reverse complement strand
CTTTGGCCGGGGCAAAAACCGGTCCGATAAAATCGCCAAAAACATGACCACCCTCTAAAATCGGAATGCCCACCAGCCCCCCGACCAATGACAAAAACGCCAGGACCATCAAAGGAACGGTCATCATCGGTGGAGATTCATGGAGGTGATGCGCAACATCCTTTTCAACCCTGGACTTTCCATAGAAAGTCATGAACACAGACCTAAACATGTAGAACGATGTCATCACTGCAGCCACAGCGCCGAGTATCCAGAAAGCAAGATGTTTCTCGAATGAATAGAACAGAATCTCATCTTTGCTGAAGAAACCTGCGAAGGGGAAAATTCCGGCAATTGCCAAGGTCCCAAAAAGGTACGTCCAGTGAGTGTAAGGAAGCTTTTTTCGTAAATTCCCCATCTTGCGCATGTCAAGCTCTCCGGACATAGCGTGCATTACACTTCCTGCAGCCATGAATAGAAGAGCCTTAAAGAAGGCGTGAGTCATGAGATGGAATATTCCCGACGCAAAAGCTCCCACACCACAAGCCATGAACATATAACCTAGCTGGCTGATGGTCGAATAGGCAAGGACACGCTTGATGTCAAATTGCGTCATACCGATCGTGGCGGCAAACAAAGCAGTGGCTGCTCCAATTATTGCCACGACAGTGAGGGAAACAGGCGCCATAGCAAAAAGCACGCTGCACCTCGAGACCATGTATACCCCGGCCGTAACCATTGTGGCAGCGTGAATCAATGCGCTAACAGGGGTTGGGCCTTCCATAGCGTCAGGCAACCACGTGTAAAGTGGAATCTGAGCCGACTTTCCTGTTGCTCCTACAAAAAGTAGAATCGTAATCAGCGTAACAATTGCGCCGCCTTGTGTAAGTTTTTCCGGCGCGGCGCTAAAGACGTCGGCAAAGTTGAATGTTCCAAATATTGTGAATATCAGGAACATGCCGAGTAAAAAGCCAAAATCTCCTATTCTGTTAACTACAAAAGCCTTTTTGCCTGCATCGGCCGCTGACTTCTTTTCATAATAGTATCCTATGAGGAGGTAGGAACAGAGGCCCACACCCTCCCACCCAACGAACATGAGCAGAAAATTGTTGGCCGACACAAGAATTAACATGTTGAAGACGAACAGGTTCAAGTAGGCGAAATATCTTCTGAACCCTATCTCACCGTGCATGTATCCTATTGAATAAATATGAATAATGCAGCCCACTCCGCTAACGACCATAATCATGATCAGACTGAGTGGATCGACTAGAAACCCTATAGGGACATTAAGATCACCGGACCAGATCCAGGAGTATACGATCGTTTCAATCGACCTCGCTCCTGGCGCCAACTTCAGAATCTCGAAAAAGATTGAAACGGCAACCACAAATGAGGCCCCTACCGAACCCGCGCCAATCCAGCCAATTGTCTTCTCTGAAAAACGCCTTCCAAACAGACCGTTAATCAGAAATCCTATCAAAGGAAAGATTGGTATCAACCAGACTAGTTCAATCATGCGAGGCTCCAGGATCTGATGTTCGGAAATATTCAACCCAAAGCGATTTCACTTTGAGTGTTGTTCAAACAGATTTTACCATTTCAACAAGTTTATATCATTGATATTAATTGTTCCACGTTGTCTGAAAACGCTCACGGCGATCGCCAACCCCACTGCTACCTCAGCGGCTGCGACCACCATGACGAAAAGTACAAAAATCTGCCCTTCGATCGACCCCAAATAGCGAGAAAAAGCTACAAATGAGAGATTGACCGCATTTAGCATGAGTTCTAAACTCATCAGAATCACAATCAAATTCCTGCGAAGCATTACTCCCGAAATGCCGACGGCAAAGAGTAATGCGGACAGCACAAGATAATGTTCTAAAGTTACCATCATTTTTTCCTGCTACAATAGGTTTAAGGTCGAGCGCTTTTCGATGGTTTAGTTCCTGGTCAGCTTCCGTCCTATCACTACAGTCCCGATAATTGCCGCAAGAAGAAGGAAAGACGCAATTTCAAAAGGCAATAGATAGGTTGTGAAAAGCTCCCTAGCAATCAGATCCAGATTTGACATGGCGCCTGCCATATCTCCACTCTGCCCAACGCTAGTGATGGTAGGCGCGATTCGCTTTATGACAGGGAAAAGCATTACTACAAAAGCCAACGACAATATCACTCCAAATCCCCATCGCAGCGGCCTGGGCTCGCGCGGAAAATCAATCTCTTCCAGATTCAGCAACATTATTACAAACAAGAAAAGTACCATAACAGCGCCCGCATAAACAATGATCTGCACCATGGCCAAGAACTCAGCGTGCAACAGAATGAACAGAGTAGCCAGTCCGATCATTGTTAAAATCATGAACAACACGTTGTGAATCGGTCTTCGCAAAAAGACTACAAAAACTGCGGACAACAGGGTCACAACTGCCAAAACGTAGAAGAGGATGGTTTCCATCAGCGCCCACAACCTCCAGATTAATTCCAATTAAAACACAGTACAGCGACAACTCTAAATAGCTGTCAATCTCAATGTGCGTAAAACTGGATCAGGAAAACTTCTCACTGTTTCAAATAACTGTATAAAAACCGATATGTAATTTCCTTCACCTGCGCTAAAGAGCATCTTGTCCCGAGACAAACAGGTCGCAATACCTGTAATGTTTATCCTGCTTTCTTTTGCGGCTCGTACCTGGGGACGGGGGGCTCAAGTAAGCGCTGCTTGTCATACTGAAGGGCTTCCCTCGTATATTCGGAAATCTCATAAGCCCACGACATTTCAATAGCTTCCTTGGGGCACGCTTCAACGCAATAGCCGCAAAAAATGCATCTCGTCAGGTCTATATCGTATCTTTCAGGATATCGTCTACCATCAGGTTCCGTCGCCGCTTCTATATGAATGCAATCCGACGGGCAAACAGTTGCGCACAACATGCACGCGACACATTTGATTTTACCGGACGCATGACGCGTCAGTACATGTCTTCCTCTCCACCTAGGGGCAACTTCCCATTTTTCATCTGGATACTGAAGAGTTATTTTCTTCTTGAACAGATACGAAAACGTGAGTTTGAGTCCCTGCAACAAAGGGATTAGCATATTCCTGACCTCTCAGACAAACTAAATATTAAACAATCAGTTCAGGTCACACCTTTGACTAGTTCCCTATACCAGTCTTGTCAACTCGCATACTGGAGCCAAATTATGTATACAAACGCTGTCGCCATGACGTTGAACAAACCGACAGGAAGCAATGTCTTCCAACCAAATTGCATTACACGATCGTAACGAAGTCTTGGATAAGTTCCTCTAATCCAGACAAATACAGTCACAAAGAAAAATGTCTTACCCAGGAACCAAACAACTGGTGGTAAAACTGGGCCTTGCCATCCACCAAAAAACAGGGTGGCCATCATGGAACTGAGAAAAAGCAAATGGGCATACTCACCAAGGTAGAATAATCCAAACTTCATAGAACTGTACTCAGTCTGGTAACCGGCAACGAGTTCATTCTCGCATTCCATCAAGTCAAATGGAGTTCTTGCTATCTCAGCGCTACCGGCGATCAGAAACAACAAGAAACCAAGTGGTTGCCGAAAAACGAACCACTTATATACTGAATCCTGAGCTTCCACTATCTGAACAAGGCTCAAAGACCCAGCCAACATAAGCACACCTATCACAGACAGACTTAATCCAAGCTCATAACTTATCATTTGGGCCGCTGCACGAACTGACCCCAAGAGCGAATATTTGCTGTTTGAGGCCCAACCGCCTAAAATGACTCCATAAACACCCAGAGATGATATTCCGAAAATATATAAAATTCCAAGGTTTATGTCTGCTATCACGCCAGTGTTCAAATCAAACTTGTCGGCGACAGGACCCAACAGGCTTTCCAACCCCAATCCCTTTGAAAAAGGGATCACTGCAAATGGAATGAGAGCGCACACAACTACAATTAGAGGGGCCAAAATATAAACAACCCTATTGGCTGACGCCACTGTTATCTCTTCTTTCAAAAGCAGCTTTGCTCCATCCGCCAGTGGTTGAAGCAGCCCCCAAGGGCCAACACGGTTAGGACCAATCCTCACCTGAATCCAGCCAAGAACTTTTCTTTCCAGAAGAGTTAAATAGGCGACAAATGTGAGTACCGCTACAATAACCAGGAGCGTCTTTATGACTACGAGAAGTAAGGGCAAGGCCGAGTCCATTCGTCAACCTCTCTATTTTGATGCCTTTTCAACGCTAACCAGAATCTCGACAGATCCCCAGTCACTGAAAAGGTTCAATCTGTTTTCAGAAAAATGATATGGAACAAGGATCGTCCCAAGGAGGGCCCTTCGAGATTCTTTGACTGTTAATTCTAATGAGTTATCTGAATTACCAGATACTTTGACCAAGTCACCTTCGTTAACTCCAAGAGTTGACATGTCTTTTCCATTCATTTCCGCAAAACGACCAGGACAGACTTCCATCAAGGAGGGGCTCCATTCTGAGAAGGAACCGGAATGAAATTTTGTGATAGTCGGAATCAATCTGTAATAACCCTGGTTTTCAGGAATTATCCGAGGAGGATCGGCAGGTACCAGCCTTGCCTTTCCCAGGGGAAATCCTCCCTCATACAAAACAGGACTGCCAGAATCCTCTGGATCCACGCACGGCCATGTCAGACCATCGCTGCCGATTCGATCATACGAAATGCCAGCATACATAGGAACTACAGATGCAATCTCATCCATTATTTCTGAACAACTTTGACTGGCAAGCTCGGGGTTGCCCATAAGGTTCGCCAAAATAGAAAATATTTCCAGGTCCGTTTTTCCTATTTTTTTCTTTGAACTGGGATTTAGAAGCTGAACTCTCCGTTCTGCGCTGGTAAATGTACCTGATTTCTCATATGGCGCAGCTACAGGGAGTACCACATCGGCCATTTTAGCTGTAGAGGACATGAACATGTCCTGAACCACCAGAAATTCAAGTTTTCCCAGGGCCCTTTCAAGTTGCTTACGGTTGGGATAGTTGTCAATAAAATTCTCAGCCACCACATACAGACCTTTTACTTTACCCTCTTCAGCCGCTTTAAAAAGGTCCTCAGCTTTCATTCCCGGATTCACCGGAAGTTGACAGTTCCAGAGATTCTCGAACTTAGACCGGGTGGCTTCATCGCTAAGAGACTGATTACCAGGAAGCGAATCGGGCAAAAGCCCCATGTCGATAGCCCCCTGAGCATTCGCTTTTTCACCGAAAACATAGACCCCACAAGACTCTTTGCCTATATTCCCAGTAATAAGGGCCAAATTGGTTGCAGCCTTACTCAGCGCTATAGAATCTCTTGATTTGTTAAGCCCTTCCGCGAGAATTATGACTCCTTTTTCCGCCTTGGCAAAGAATGTCGCCGCCTTCTTAATCATTTCAGGATCTACGTCCAAATACGAGGCGATAGACTCCGGACTATAACTTTCCAGTGATGCAGAAAGGGATTCAAATCCATCCACCCTTAAATCTAATGACGCTCTATCGAACAGTCCCTCATCGATTATGAATTTGAGCATCGAATTAACAACAAGATCCTCAAAGCCTGGGGGAACTTTCAAAAAGATTCCGTCCCGATCAGTTAATTTCGTTTTTATAGAATCAACCACTATCACTTTAGCCTTCATCCTGGAACTGGCAAGGATTACCTCGTTTTTTGCCACGGGATGAGTTTCAGTAAGGTCCGCCCCCAGCAATAGCACTGCGCTGGATCCTCTGATTTCACGAATTGAGTTGGTTGAAGCCGCATATCCCAGTATCGGAGCCAACCCCTTGGTAAGAGAGAGATAACCGATTCCTGCAGCGTGATCCAGATTATTCGTTCCCAAAATAGTTCTGGTAAATTTACCGAGGATATAAGCCTCTTCGTTGGTCAATCTTTGTGATCCCAAAACAGCCAGGCTATCTGGTCCTGATTTGTCCTTGACCGAGGAAAATCCTCGTGCCACTGACTGGACCGCCTCCTCCCAAGTTGATTCAACAAGAGAACCGTTTTTCCTGATCAATGGAACAGACAGTCTGTTCTCCGAATAAACTATCGGCCATCCGTAACGTCCCTTGACGCAAAGGCTTCCTTGATTGGGGCTTTCGGGCGGTGACGACACATAAACAGTCTTTTGGTCTTTTTCACCCAGGGACAGGGAACACCCTAAACTGCAAAAGGCGCAAACGGTAGAAGTATCTTTGAGTTCAAAGCGCCGACCGGTCCCCACAAGCCATTTTGATGATATAGCTCCTACCGGACAGATGGAGGCGCACTGGCCACAGAATTCACAATCCAGCGGACGATCAAAATCGGTCGATACTTCTGATTCTATGCCTCGATTAACGAAACTTAGTTCACTCTGCCCCTGGACCTCTTCGCAAATGCGCACACACATGCCGCATCGTATACATAGGTTCATGTTGAAGCGAATAAAGTGAGAATCGTTATCCAAGTGAAAATATCTGGACTGACGACCAAAGTTCAGTTCGGGGACTTCATACTCGAAGACCAGGTTTTGGAGTTCACAATCTCCACCAGCGTCGCAACCTGGACACTGCAATGGATGAGATCTCAACAAAAGCATCAGTTGCAATCTTCTACTTTCCCTGAGACTGGGCGTATTTGTCGCCACCTCCATACCTTCGCGTGCCGGATTGAAACATGAGGGCATGGTACGGGTTCGTCCTCTACTCGTCACCTCAACGATACACAAACGACACGATCCGTAAGGGATAAGCCGTTTGTCATGACAAAGTGTCGGAATTCGAATTCCGGCCTGCTGGGCAGCCTCCAGAATGGAACTTCCCTTCTTCACTGTAACTTTCGTGCCGTCGATGGTCAGGGTAACCATAGAATCTCACTCGCAATCAGATATTAAGAATCGGAATCTACCCAAATTTGTTATCGGAACGACTCCAATACATTTACTCGTAAGAGTTAACGAATCGCCCCAAATTTACAGTTCATGATACAAGTCCTGCACCTGGTACATTTAGACTTGTCTATCCAAGCAACTTTCTTTTTTTCCCAAACAATAGCATTGGAAGGACAATTCTTGAAACACATGCCACACATCTTACATTTTTCCTCAATCACCTCAAAATCTATAAGATCCGGGCATACCAGAGCTGGACAATGTTTGTCTCTTATGTGAGCGTCATATTCATCTCTGAAATATCTAATAGTTGACAATACCGGATTAGCGGCGCTCTTACCAAGCCCGCAGTGTGACGTGTTATTGATGTGATGCCCTAGTTCAATAAGAAACTCCACATCACCTTCCTGGCCGCGACCCTCCACGATGTCGGTCAGCTTGTCGAACATGACCTTGAGACCTTCACGGCATGGGGTACATTTTCCACAGGATTCATCAACAGAGAAATTGGTGAAAAATCGTGCGGTGTCCACCATGCAGGTCATTTCATCCATTACGACAACACCACCGGATCCCATCATTGCGCCAACACCCTGAAGTGACTCATAATCAATTTCTACGTCTTCCATGCCTAAGGGGATACAACCGCCTGAGGGGCCTCCGATCTGCGCAGCCTTGAACTTGCGCTTCTTGGGAATACCACCTCCAATGTCAAATATCAGGGAACTTAGAGTCGTTCCCATAGGGACCTCTACCAAACCTACGTTGGTCACAGCGCCTGTTAAAGCAAAAACTTTTGTTCCCTTACTATTTTCAGTGCCTATCGAAGCGAACCATTCCCCTCCGTTCAAGATGATAGGATTCAGGTTTGCGAAGGTTTCGACATTATTAAGATTCGTAGGTTGATTCCAAAGTCCTGCCTCCGCGCTCCGTGGCGGTTTTATTCGAGGCATTCCACGCCTTCCTTCGATCGAATACATCAAGGCTGTGGATTCACCGCAGACAAAAGCTCCGGCTCCCGGAGCGATCGCTATGTCAAAATCAAAACCCTTTCCCAATATGTTCCGGCCCAGCAAACCATATGACCTGGCGTCTTCAATGGCCTTTTGAAGTCTCTGTATCGCCAGGGGATACTCTGCCCTAACGTAAATGTATCCTTGTTCGGCTCCTATGCCATAACCCGAAATAGCCATCCCCTCTAGGACGGAATGAGGGTCACCTTCCATCACAGACCTGTCCATAAAGGCCCCTGGGTCACCCTCATCCCCGTTACATATGGTGTATTTTGGAAAATTGTCGTATCTTCGGCACTCTTCCCACTTTAGGCCAGTAGGGAAGCCACCGCCCCCACGGCCTCGCAGTCCGGATGTTTTTACTTCTTCTATAACCTGCTCAGGCGTCATCTCTGTTAGCGCCTTTGCAAGCCCGGCGTAGCCGTCCCGAGCTATATACTCATCAATATTTTCAGCGTCAATTAATCCTCTGTTTCGCAAGACAATCAGTCTTTGAAGACCAAAAAAGCCAATGTCTTTCATCAGGGGGACTCGCCCCTTGGCCTTTTCATCTTTGAATAGCAGTTTTTCTAACACTCGCCCCTTCAGAATGTGCTCTTCAACAATCAAGGGAACATGTTCAGGCTTTACTTGATTGTAAAAAACACCGTCAGGGTAAACGACTACCAACGGTCCCATGGCGCAAAAACCATTGCACCCTGTCATAACTATCTGGACTTCATTTTGAAGATTGCGCTTCGTCAATTCTCGCTCAAAAGCCTGTCTAACATCCAGGGACCCACTAGCTATGCACCCAGTGCCGGCGCACATCATAATCTGCAATCTATAATAAGGGCTCGCACACATTACCTATTCTCCAAAAAAAGCGACAACTCTAAAAATTGAGGAGAAAAACACCTCAAAAACATTGCAGTGAGAAATAGTTTAAACGGCCATGGTCTCACTGCCTATTGCAAGAGCGTAATCTTCTAAAACGCGACCTCCCAAAACATGCTCCTCAAAAATCTTTCTCGCCTTTTCTTTATCTACTTGGACGTATTTTACCGGAGCCAAATCGACAACCTCTACTGTTATCATAGGCTCTTTAGCGCACAGCCCAGCGCAGCCGGAGTTCGTGAGGATGACATCCTGAATGCCCTTTTCCGCTATTAGTTCCCGAAAGACGTTCATTACTTCACGCGCCCCTGCGGCTATTCCGCAGGTGCCCATGTGAACCGTCACCTTAGCGCGGTGTGAGCCTCCACGAAGAACCATCTTGCCCTTCTGCTCTTCTTTGATCTTTTTGAGATCTTCTATGGAAATCCTAGGCACCTTATTTCCTCCTAACACAGTAAATATTCATGGCGCCAAGTCAAAAACTGTTCCAATTATTTGTTGAATGAAATAATTCCAGCCAAATATACAAAAAATGGTCCGGTTATTGGTACCCCTCAATAATACCCAGGGTCGCCGATGGAATTATGTTGCCGTGGGTATCCTCTCCTATCATCATCACCGGAGCCAATCCGCAAGCTCCAAGGCATCTAACGGCCTCCAGAGTGAATCGACCATCCTTTGAAGTTTCCCCAACGTTAATTCCAATTTCCCTTACAATGATCTCGAGCATTTCCTTGGCGCCCTTCACGTAACAGGCTGTGCCCAGGCACAGTCGGATAGTGTGTCGTCCACGAGGCGTAATTGTAAAAAAAGAATAAAATGTAACTACCCCATAGATATGCGGCGCCGGAATATTTAGTCCTTTGGAAAGCTTTCGCTGTACCTCCATGGGAAGATAACCGAACATTTCCTGCGCCTCCTTGAGGGCTGGAATCAAGTAACTCGTCGACCCTTGGTACTTTTCAATTATGGGATCTAGAAGCTCGAGTTTATCCCGCGGGATTTGCTCAACGCTGTCCTGAACTTTCTTCTTTAATAATGCGTCTCTTTCTTGCACTTTTAAAATACTCCGTAAAATTCAACTCCTATGAGATGCCGTCAAGCTCTTTGAGCCCCTCAGACAAGTTGCTCTGCAACAAAGACACCACCGGAGGAATATTCATGGGAATATCCCCCAATTCGGCCCTGACTTCCCGGGTATCCAATAAGTACTCACCAGCGCCCTTTCGGTGATTATAGACAATGTCCACGGATGGGTTACCCTCGATTAGGGTAAGTATAGTTGACACCATATCACCCATGGGTTTTCTGTCTATGTGACTATGACGCATGGTTACAGTGACCTTAGTCCCTACTCCAGGTTTGGACTCAACCTCAAAAGCGCCGTCGGATTCCAGCGCAGACTGCTGAAAGAGCGATAAACCTAGTCCCACTTTACGTGTCGTACGGGTAGTTACAAAGGGATCCATAACAGTATTGAGAAACTCGGGACTCATTCCCTTGCCATCATCTTCAATTACTATAGTTAGCAAATCATCTCCGAGACTTTCGTCAACGAGTATTTTTATCTGTTTAGCCCCTGCTCTTATACCGTTTTCCGCCACATCTAGAATATGAAGCGACAAATCCTCCATATCCTTAATCAAGTCCCATCAAGCGAGTCTGCATGTCCGAACAATTCTACGTCCGTGACTAGATTTGAACGCCAATCGCAACTCATCGAATGACGCCTCTGACATCTCAACTTCAGTAAACGCTGTGCCGACATCAGCCAAAGAATGGGCGTCAGAAGAGGAAATCAGTGCGTAATCCGTACACTGGCTGAATTTCTCTCTGGCAGAATCACTGTCAGTGAGCTTCGAAATTTCCAGCGCATCCAGTTGCAGTCCATCTGGAATGAAACCCAACTGACTGAATAGTCCAAATCCTGAGCGATCAACATGCGACGCCACTGCGATTCCATGGTGGTCGCGGATTAAATTCACTACCTTCTGAATATTTAAGGTCGTAGCGCCAATTAGGAGGGCCTGGTCAAGGTCGTCAACCATGTCGAACTCGTCAACCACCACCTGATAACCTATCGCCTCTTCATCGTTAACTCCCGGAAGATGACCATAAACGTGATCCTGAACTAACTGCGCCTCTTTCATTGAAGGGAAAAGACCCAGTATGTGTACCTCTTCGCTTGATGTTATTTCAAGACCCGGTATGACTACAATGCCAGTACCCTCTGCTGCCCTTATTGTAGCCTCAGAATTTCTGGATGAGTTATGATCGCATATACCTATCATAGAAAGGCCTTTTCTTATCGCTGACCTTACAATCGCTCTAGGGGTCATCTCTCCCAACTCAGAGCACGGAGAAAGAGTAGTGTGAATGTGCAAATCAACTCTGAAAATCTTCAGGGTTCACACCTGTCAATAGAGTCTAAGGACTAAGACCCGGCCCTTAATCGCCTTTGTGTATAAAAGCTATCGACCAACACCCAACTGGTACAATCGTCCAGCAACTTCATAGGTGGGATAGGCGCTACACATTACAACCACACCCTGGTCCTGGGCTTTCTGTACTGTGGCTTCTTCCGGCTTGCGGCCGTTGACTATGATGATACCCGCCAGGTTGTTCAGGAAAGCTACGGCTACGATGTTTTGATGCAATTGCAGGGTAAGCCAAACATCCCCCTCTTTGGAATTTGCAATTACATCGCTCAGTAAATCGCTGGCATAGCCTCCGGCAACAGGTTTTTCCAAATCCTGAGCGCCTGCGCTGACTGTTAGATCCAAAGCCTGAACAAGATCCACCAGTTTGATTTCACTCATGAACAACCTTCTTTAACGATCTACTTCAGCCAATACTATATCAATGCTCGACAGTATCGCGATCACATCTGCAAAGAGGCATCCTCTGCACATTTCAGACAGCGACTGCAAATT
>DYRE01000373.1 GCA_020718965.1 Desulfomonile tiedjei | reverse complement strand
TGGAATCAGCAGGCGAGACAACTATCGGAGTCTGAGTTGATTAAGGAAAGCATTGTGGAGACCTGACGTAACGATAACACGATGTTGATTAGTTTAGCACGCCTGGGAGATCTCAAAGCCTGCCTGATAAATCATTCTCAGGTCATCCTCAACAGAACGTCCGCGAGTCGTAAGATAGCCCCCGATTATCATTCCGTTGACCCCTGCCCTTAAAGCGAGACCCTGAAAATCTCCCAGATTTAATTCACGGCCGCCCGCTAACTTGATAGTAGCTTTTGGAAGGATCATCCTGAACAGGGCCACCGTCCGGATGATCTCAATCGGAGTTAGTGGTTGAGCATGTTCGAGAGGGGTTCCCGGTCTGGGGTTTAGAACGTTTACTGGAACACAGTCCACCCCTAGATCAGCGAGAGAGAATGCAAGGTCAAGTCTTTGTTGAGGTGTTTCACCAAGTCCGATAATGCCTCCACAACAGACTGAAACTCCGGATTCTTTTACCAGTTTAACAGTGTCGACCCTGGCCTGGTAAGAATGAGTAGTACAGATTGAAGGATAATAATCCCTCGAAGATTCCAGATTGTGGTTGTACCTGACTATACCCGCCCCAAAAAGTTTAGCCGCTCTGCTTGGGGTAAGAAAACCGAGAGATGCGTCAAGGGCTATGTCCACTTCTGACTTCACCTTTTCTATGGCATGGATTAACGTGTCGAAATCCTTTTCGTTCAACGCGCCACCGCTGGTAACTGTGCAAAACCTTGATGCGCCAGATTCTTTAGCCGCTTGGGCAGCTTTCAGAATTTCATCTCCTGAACGCAAAGAGTAAACTTCGCTAGCTCCTTTGTGGCTGGCTGATTGCGCGCAAAAAACGCAATCTTCGGAACATCGTCCAGACTTGGCGTTAATTAAAGAACAAGCGTCGAATTTGTTCCCAATAAACTCAATCCTTATGCGGTCCGCTAACGCCGCTAATTTCATCGTTAGGTCGTCAGGAAGGCCCAACATTGAATCTGCCTCTTCACGCTCTATATGTCCACCTGCAAGGATTCTTTCTTCAAGTTCGTCCATTAGTTGCAGGTAATATTTTTGATTGCTATCCATCCTGTTCTCCTTATCCTTAGGCACTTTACCAGAATCCAGCAAAAAACTAGAGTCAATTTTTTCAGGAATGCCCCAAGTTTTGTGAATCCAATTTGTTTCTAATGAATCTATATAAAATGGAATTAAAATTCTTAATGTTGAAAGCAAACCTATGTCTTGCGATTTCATAAATTAGTTCAGTCATCTTATTTGTCGTTGACAGGAATGCAGAATTCAAACAATGACCCCATGGGAAAAATTATGGAACCTTTGCCGTAAGGCGTTGACAAATTGAAGTAGAGTTAATATGAATGAAGACACTGCTGAATACACCTAATTACTAACGAATGCAACAATTCAAACGAGTCAGCTAGAATATTGGGAGAGTAGGAATGAATTATCCTGTAGCTATCAACCAGTTAGACCAGTTCTTAACAAAAGTTAGAACCATAAAACCCCTCTCCGCAGAGAGAGAGTTTGAACTTGCGGTCAAATTCAAAGAATCTGGGGATAAAGAAGCGGCGCACGAACTTGTGGTTTCACATTTGCCATTTGTTGTGAAGATTGCCTTTAAGTATCGGCACTACATGCTGCCAGTCCAGGATTTGATTCAAGAAGGTTCTATTGGTCTGATGAAAGCGGTTAAACGGTTTGATCCCTACAAGGGATTTCGTCTTGTTTCCTTTGCGATTTGGTGGGTTAAGGCCTATATCAAGAACTACATATTGAAGTCATGGAATCTGGTAAAGCTTGGGACAACCCAGGCGCAGCGAAAGCTTTTCTTTCGTATTGGTGACATTGGCGAACATAAAGACCAGCAGTCGAGGACTGAGCGGATCGACAAACTAGCAGAGGAGTTGAACGTAACATCCGAGAATGTAATAGAAGTGGAAGCTCGTATTAAGGCGCGAGATTGGTCATTGAATGAGTCCTTGGGCGAGAACAAGGATTTTACGGGCATAGAAATGTTGGAAGATCAATCAGACAATCAGGAAACCCGAATGATGAGCATGGAGTCGGATCGCGATCTTTGCGAAGCCACAGACAATGCGCTGAACAGACTTGACGAAAGAGAGCGTTTCATAGTTGAAAAAAGGTTCATGGATGATTCGCCATGGACGCTGCAGAAGTTGGGAGAGCATTTCGGTACGAGTAGAGAGCGAATGCGACAGATAGAAAAGCGTGCGCTTGGAAAACTTAGACGAGAACTGTCGTCAAGCTTTTCTGAAGCTGCAGCCTAGCTGCCAGTTTTTTAATCGTTTTCCCAAAACAGGATAGTGCAAGCCGTCGGAGTCTGAATAGACGACGGCTTTTTTATTGTAGTGAATTAAAATGTGTTTTTACGCTAGGTT
>DYRE01000042.1 GCA_020718965.1 Desulfomonile tiedjei | reverse complement strand
TACTATGGTTTTTGAGACGCCCGTATCAGGACAATCAACCGGAACATAAAGTGGCGCATTGCATTGCGTGCCACAGCCTCCACCGATGAAGCCGAAAGAAGTCCCCGCCACCATAAGCGTCAGAGACAAAACACTGAGAACTACTAATGTTCTCTTAACCATACCCTCATCCTCCTTTCATCAATCCTTTCCAAAGGAAGCTTCAATACCAGATTTGGATAGCCTCCAAAAAAATATAGCTCTGGATGTGTTTTAACTTTATTACAGAAATCCGCAACGTTGTCAACTTTTTTTTCGTACCGTCAGACGTAGATTTTATGAAATCTTACGTTCATGATTGGCTTGCTTACCTTAGTCAGCCTTTAGGTTTATTGTCAAGTCAAAAAAATACCCCTCGACTAGCCCTATCTATTATACAATGGAGCCTAAGCTAAAAATCTGGCTGTTGACTCTTGGGCAAGACAGTAATAATGATTTTTCATGACTTTTTTGATAGAAATGATCGGGAGACCTTAATTAAAACTTTTTGACAAATGGAAAACCATGTTTTTATCAAATCTCTTTGGAAGAAAAAAGGAGCTTAAATTTATGCCTCTCGAATCCTCGCCTACGCTATTCGCAGGAGCGTCGAAATACGTGCTGGACGAAGAATTGGCCAAAATTGTCAATATTTCAATAGCGTTGGAAATGCCGTTGCTTCTCAAGGGGGAACCTGGCACCGGCAAAACAATGCTGGCGCACGCGATCGCGCAGTCCCAAAACATGCCTTTGACTGTACTGAACGTAAAATCCAGCCTCAAACTGGTCGACGCCCTATATCAATATGATACGCTGACCCGCCTTAACGATAGCAGATTCGGCGATTCAAGGCGTGACGTAAGTAATATGGAAGAATACATCCGCATGGGGCGCATTGGTCAGGCCTTTGTATCCGATATTCGTGTGGTTTTATTGATTGATGAAATCGACAAGGCCGACACCGATTTCCAGGATGACATGCTTGATGTTCTGGATCAGATGGAATTTGATATCATAGAGATAGACAAAACTATTCGGGCAAAAAATAGACCGGTAATTATCATTACATCTAATGCCAAGAAAGATCTTTCAGACCCGTTTCTCGGAAGATGCAATTTTCACCATATAGCATTTCCTGACCCGGAAATGATGCGCCGGATCATAAACGTCCATTTCAATGATCTAGATAAAGAGCTGCTGGATTTATCCGTCAAAACATTTTATAAATTGCGCGACTTTCAGGGGATTGAAAAGAAACCGGCTACTAGGGAACTAATCAATTGGGTCAGGGCTCTGCGACGAGATCCGGACTTCAGACCCAAGGATTTGGTCCAGGGGAAAATTCCCTTCCTTGGTATACTTTTCAAGAAGAGTTCAGATTATCAACTGTCTGTTCAGCAGGCCCGGAGGCTGAGGTCTTAGGGGTATTACCCATCGTTCAGGTAGTGAAGTATGTTTATTGATTTCTTTTATATTCTTAGAGAATCGGGAATACCCGTATCACCTACATCTTTCTTGAGGCTTCACAAGGCATTGCATCTTGGTCTTGTCAATGGTCTGGGAGACTTCTACACTGCCGCCCGATCAACACTTGTAAAGAGCGAAAGATATTTTGATTTATATGACAGGGTATTCGCGCACTTTTTCCACGGAGCTGAACTCCCTGATTTCAAGGGGTTAGACCTGGAAGTCGCAGCTAGGGAACTCCTGGACGAATGGTTGAAACAACCTGAAGCGTTGGCGGAAGCCCTAGGAATTCCCAAAGAAGAAATTCAGTCTATGTCCCCGGAAGAATTACTCAAGTATTTTCTCGATCGTTTGAAAGATCAGACAGAGGCTCATCACGGAGGTAGTCGGTGGATTGGAACTGGAGGAACCTCTCCTGTAGGGCATTCAGGTTATCATCCTGGAGGCATGAGAGTCGGGGGTGTTTCCATGAACAAGAGCGCTATCAAGGTAGCGCTTGACAGAAGGTATAAAGATTATTCACTTGAGGCTCCTCTTACCGCAGCCCAGATGGGTGAAGCGCTTAAGAGGTTGAGAAGAATGGCGCCAACAGGGCCAAAGGATTTGATAAACATCGACAAGACCATAACTGCCACGACAAAAAACGCCGGAGAGATCGAAATAGTTTTTGACAGAAGCTTGAGAGACAAACTTAAAGTTATATTGATGATAGACAATGGTGGCTGGTCAATGGAACCCTACATTGATATCGTCCAGACATTGTTTAACTATGCGCGGGCCCAGTTCAAAGACGTAAAGATCTTCTACTTTCATAACACCATATATGATTTTGTTTGGGAAGATCCTCCTCGAAGATATAAGCCCCAGCGGGTTGCGGATTTTTCAACCTGGGATAGACAGTCCAGGCTGATAGTTGTGGGAGATTCCAGTATGGCGCCGTATGAACTCATGGCTACAGATGGTTCTATCCATATCGAGGAAAGAAGCGGATTGCCAAGTATTGACCGTTTAAAACTTCTAACCCAAATTTTTCCCAAGAACGTTTGGTTAAATCCAACACCTCTCAGATTATGGCCTTTGACAAGAACCATCGGTGTAATCGCCTCAATTTTTCCCATGTTTGAACTGACTCTGGATGGTTTGGACCGCGCAGTAACTCACATGATGTCCAAGAACTGATTTGTGAAAAACATTGATGGAATACCACTTGATAGAAAAAGCTTTGGACTCCATTAACCATCCTATGACATACAATCCTCACATACAGACAACCTTGCAATGATCTACAAAAATCGAAACAGCTTGAGGCTGTTTTTCAGAAAACTTTTTATGTGTTTGCTTGTTTGCACAGCAATCGTCATGGCCGTGGTCAGTGGGGTTGTCGTATGGACTTTCGAAATAATATTACAGAGATGGCCGTTGATAGTTTTCGGCGCGCCTATCACTATCAGAGAGGGAGACAACCTAACCGATCTTCAGTTTTACTCGCGCCTGGCAAGGCTGGGCTATATAAGGAAAGACTCCATTTCTCTCGACCCGGGAGAGTGGATGCAATCTGGATCAACACTGAAGATCATCCTTCGACATTCGCCCTTCACGGACGAGGGTATTATTGATGGCCCCATTACGTTATCTATGGATGGTGACTCCATTAAGTCGATAAGGCTTATGCGCTCACTGCAGGAAGTTAAACATTTTTATCTTGAACCGGAATTGTTGGGAGTATTTCCGGCGAAAGATCGAACTCCAGAGCTTTGTATCCCCGCCAAGCTTGATCAGATGCCTCTACTTCTTCTAAACTCAGTATTGCTTACAGAAGACAATCGATTTTATACGCACGCAGGAATCGACATTGCCTCAATATACAGGGCAATAATTTCCAACGTCCAGGCGGGACGGTATGTCCAGGGCGCCAGCACCATTACCCAGCAGCTCATCCGAATGACTTTGTTGAACCCTGAGAAAACTTTGGGGCGCAAAATCACTGAAATCACGCTTTCGTTGGGAGCTGAAGCTATTTATAGCAAAGAGACCATACTGGAAGCTTACTTGAACCGAGTCTATCTTGGACAGGCGGGCTCCCTGCCCATTCTGGGGGTTTGTGAAGCGGCTCGTAATTTCTTTGGCAAGTCCCTCGACCAGCTCGATGCGTCCGAATGCGCCCTGATCGCCGCTATCATAAGGGCTCCTAACGTTCTGAATCCGTTTCGTCATCCGGAACGGACTCGGGCTAGACGGAATATGATCCTGGGATTACTTCTAAAACACGGCAAAATTTCCCGGGACGTTTATGAAGAAGAAATCGCTAAACCTGTTCGGATGATTAGACCCAGCTTTTCTCCACCGAGGGCTTCGGCTTTCCTTGAAATGGCTAGACAGGGCTTGCAGCGCAATGACTCAGGGGCTCAACGTAATCGGAATTTTTTCTCAACATCCCTGGATGTTGCCATGCAAGCATATTCGGAAACCAAGATGCGACGATTGGGGGACTTGGGTCAACAGTCCTACGTCATAATTGTTAATCCTGAATTAGGTTCGCTGCTCGTATATTTAACTCCAATTTCAGACAAATGGGATGGCCAGGGTGGAAACATAGGGCTATTCCCTTCGATAGCCCTCGCCCCGGCTTTTACTCCCCGAAGAGCTAATGATCCACTTTACACATTGGCTTCCCAAGTGACTCTGGATGGGCCGGATGCGTCAAGAATGGCCTTTACTAAGGCATTCAGTCTTAGTCAAGAGACATTGCTCAGTCGAATTACAGAAGTAATTGGCCCTGCCAGAATTGTTGACGCCTTGAACGATTTTAGAATTAGGGCAAAGGTAGTCAATGGATCAGAAATATTCATTCAAGCCATGACTCCACTAGAGGTAGCCCAAAGTTACTCAGCCCTTGCTGGTCTAGGATCCACTTGGCTCATAAATTGCGAAAAACCTCCCATCTCCGTCAACCCGACGCAAACTAATGGCGCTGACAAAATAAGAGTTTCGACCCCGGAGGCTGTCATTTTCATTGTCAACAGCCTAACCAGAGACCGGGCAAATTCTCAGGACATGAATGATAACCCTAAAAAACTCTTACTGAGCCCATCCTGTGTCGTAGATCGCGACAAAACAGGTGTGTGGGGCGTCGCATATCACCGAAACGCTGTGGCGTTGGCTCGTATTCCCTCCACAAGTATTAATCCAAAGTTGGTCAGAAAAACTATTTTGGAGATTTTGCCTTCTCCAAACCTGGGTCCTCAGAAAAATCTTTCGATCCCCTCAGGCCTTGTTTTTCGAAAACTTTGCGATGAATCAGGGCTTAGAGCTACATCAACTTGTCCAAAAATAACTTTGGAACCGTTCCTTACTGGAACGCAACCGGAAGAATGGTGTAGTCTAAGACACGAAAGGTCTCAAAAAACCGAAAACCGTCCAAAACAGTTTATTCAGCCGAGGTAGTTTTTTTATAGTCAGTCTCGAAGTATTTTTATTGATCGTGATTCATCAAACAGATGAGGAGGAATCGAACATGGACGAATTTGTGAGAAAACATCAAGATATCATTTTTCAATCCACCGTAACCTCTCTTGAAAAGAATGGATTCAAGGCGGTATTGGTAGATTCCCGAGAACAAGCGGCAGACTTGATAATGGAATTAGCTAAAGACTGTTCTTCCGTGGGTGTTGCGGGAACTCACACGGTTCGTGCCTTGGGCATTTTGGAGAGACTGGAGAAAGACGGAAAAGCAATGTCAGACCACTGGAAATTTCAGCCTGGAACACCTGAAGAAGTCGATTGCAGAAGAAACCAGGGTCGGGTCGATCTTTTTCTCAGTTCCGCTAACTCAATTACAATGAATGGAGAAATAGTCAATAGAGATGGTTGCGGAAACCGAACAAACGCTTTGACCTTTGGGCCCAAGAAAGTAGTTATTGTTGTAGGCAAGAACAAAATCACTCCGGATCTCGAATCCGCTATAGCTAGGATTGAAGAAGTAGCGGCGCCTAGGCGGGCTATGAGTCTCAATCGAAAAACACCGTGTGTAAAAAGTGGTTATTGTATGGATTGTGACTCTCCTGAACGGATATGTAGAATTACCAGTATACTTCACAGGCGCCCGATGCTGACTGAAATTACTGTTATTATCATTCCCGAAGACTTGGGTTATTAACATGCGCGTAGATGTAAGCGCGCCTAACAGGATTGATCTCGCAGGAGGTACTACGGACATCTATCCGTTGTACTTATTGATGAGCGGCGGCTTTACGGTAAATGTGGCGATCAATGTCAAGAGTATAGTAACTCTGATTGAGACTGATGACCATATTTACAGGCTCTGCTCAGAAGATTTGAAACAGTCCTTCGAGTCCGATAATTTGGATGATCTCCCGATTTCCGGTCCTCTAGGGCTTTTAGGCCTTTCTCTTCTAAATTTTAACCCTGCACGGGGTTTAAGCGTAACCACCCGCAACGACGCTCCACCTGGATCGGGGCTTGGCGCCTCCAGCGCCTTGACTGTGGCTTTGATTTCAGGTCTGCTCAAGATGCGTCATGAGGAAGTAAGCTCCTCAGAGATTGTGCAGATCGCCGCAGACATAGAAACGGCGCTAATTGGAGTTCCGGCAGGAAAACAGGATCACATAGCCGCATTATATGGTGGAATGTCATTGATACATTTTGGATTCAAGGGCTACGAGAGATGTGGTTACAATAAATCCGATCTGGACCGCCTTCAGAACATGATTATTTTAACCTACACTGGAGCCGGCCATTTTTCGGGAATGAACAACTGGGAAATCACAAAGAAATTCATTGACGGGGACCAGGCTACAAGGTCGAAATTGCTTGAAATCAGGAAAGTAGCTCTAGAAATGCGCAAGGTTGTGGAAATTGGAGATTGGAACAGCTTGGGGAAATTAGTGAGCGCTGAGTGGAACCTTAGACGTTCACTGGCCCCTGGGGTTAGCAACTCTACCATTGATTCCATGATCCTGGCCGCTCAATCGGCCGGCGCTATCTCCAGCAAAGTCTGCGGAGCCGGAGGAGGAGGTTGTATGGTCACACTAACCTCTTCTGAAAAAAGATCTAGCGTGGAAAAAGCTTTATGCGACCAAGGCGCCACCATTATGGATTTCGAATTCGACTCGCATGGGGTAACTACACATGTGACGCCGTAATACTGACTCATACGGTTTCAGTACACGACTACTAAATGGTCAACAATCGGTTCAATCTGATAGCTTGTATTTTTTCAACCATCTTATCAATAAAATCTTTCAGGAAGTTTTTTTAGTTGTTGCAGATTATCAGGTTTCATGTTAGACGCTTTTTCCAGTTATTTTAAAAACATGGAGGCTAACAATGAATAAGAGTTTATTGAAAGTATTGGTGGCTCTTGCCGTGATGCTGGCGTTTACTGTTGTTTCAGTTTCAGCGTTCGCGGCAGACAAAAAATACTTCGTAATCAAGGACACGAAGGGAGTGTGCAAAGTTATCCAGGCGAAGGAAAAAACTCCCGCGACGATTTCAGGGCCGTTTGAGAAAAAACAGGACGCGGAGAAATCCAAAAAAGATCTCTGCCCCAAGAAAGACAAGAAGTCCAACACGGATAAAAAATAGTAATCAAGTTAGAGAGTTCGCACTCCAAAAATATTTTATACCTCTCAAAGAACCGTTCATCATAACATTATGATGGACGGTTCCTCAAAATCCGATAAACAGCCAGATCGTCTTGGCTCAGGGAACGATACCGGTATCCACGCGGTTGTTTTAGATGTATCCGAGATCCGACAGACGCTTTTTAACTATTTCTTCTTCTTCCGGTGTAAAACCTCGACCTTCTTGCTCGAAGTCAACAACAAATCCAGTTTTCTTTAAACTAGATGGCTCCTGACTGACCACATGCTCTCCTCCAATGGCAAGAACGCGTCCGGGTAGACTACTGGAACTTTCTATTCCGAATTCGGCCAAAATCGTCGGCGTTACGTCACGGCAGAAAGCCTCTTCCAAACGCCTGCCCAGATTCAACCCATGACGCATATCCGCCAGCCTGGTAGCCACAAATATTCCGTCATGATCGTGATTACACGCGTCCAGTCCGTCGTTGGGGCCGGTTACTAAGATATTCTTCATTCCGACGTTTCCCAATGACCGCTTGCTGAGCCCGTCAAAATATACTATGAGGTCTGGAGCTACTCCATTTACTTCGCTGTACAGGTCTTCAGGTTTAAGAACCAAGTTTGAAAGACATTCTCCGCTCAAATCTTCCATTGAAAGAAGTTTTTCCCTTAGAGTGTTTCTAAAATTTTCATAATCTGAAGATTCTATGATGCCTCTTGGTTCGCGGCCTTTTACATTCATGAAGATCCTGGCGTAGTATCCTCCTTCACTCCAAACGTATGTTCTCTCCCAGTCAATGGCGTCAATTGAAAGGCTTGTTTCTCCCACCGGATTCTGTTTAAGCGCCAGCAGACCATTGCGTATCAGCCATTCATTCACACATACCCCACCGGAAGAGCTTCTGGCTCCATGATCGGAAACTATGATAACGGTTGTTTCATCACTCATTGTTTCTAGAATCTCGCCAATCTTCCCGTCCAGGTATCTATAGAAATCTGGAATTACCTTTTTGCAGCGGTCACTATTGTGGCTGCCAGTCCCAAAATTTTCATAAGTGTCCCAGAATGCGTGCTGAAGTCTGTCCGTAGCTATTTCTACCATCATAAAGAAATCCCAGGGCTCCTTTTGCAACAATTCTTTAGACACTTCGAATCTTGCGTTAACCATCTTGTAGAGTGAATTTTCAAGTTGATCTTTCGGAATTGATCTGAAATCTCTTACGTCAGCCCTATAATCTTTAGACCCCAAACAGTCCAGACTATGAATTAGGTCTCTAGGATAGGTAAAATCGGGGGAATTTTCCAAAGCTGGAAATCCTGAAATGGTCAAACCAGAATGTGGCTTAGCAGGGAATGTTTGGGGTATTCCTACAAGAATTGATCTTCTTCCATGATTCTCAATTTCATCCCAAACTCTCGGACAAAGCACGTTCGAAGAATTGACTGTAACCATCGCGTAATCATCACGAGTAAGTCTGTTCCTGAATCCGTACAGACCCAATTCTCCTGGATCACGACCTGTAGTGATTGTCGTCCACGCTGGTATGGTAATTGGTGGATCGGTAGACCTAAGGACGCCCCACACACCTGAATTCATTAATGACCTTATATTGTTAAGTCCGTTAGACTCGTCAAAGACTATCTTTGGGGGAGCGCAATCCAGGCCGATCACGGCAACCTTCCGGGTCTTATTTTTCCTAGAGCTAGCCCTTGTTGCAGTCTTTCCAAGGTCCGGAAACTTTAATTGTAAAAAGTTCAGAACAAGATTGACCGATTGCTCAAGATCATTCTTATCAGTGTCCACAGAGAAATCAGGAGATTCCGGATTTTGAAAAGGCGCTGAAACCCCCGTAAATTCTTTTATTACTCCGCGTCTTGCCAATGCGTAAAGCCCTTTGGGATCTCGAGACTCACAAACAGTCAAGGGACATTCAAGGTATATTTCGACGAACTTGTCATCGTCAAAAACCGATCTGACAGCCTTTCTAAGGCTTTCGACAGGTGTTATGAAAGCCGCCAAAACAATATGGCCGAGATCATTTAGAAATTTGGCGACTTCACCGGCTCTCCTTATATTTTCGGCTCGATCCGAGGCGCTAAATCCAAGATCCCGATTAAGTCCTTTACGCAAAACGTCTCCATCCAGGAGAACAACAGGATACCCTTTTTCTGAAAGTATATCTTTGACTGCGTGAGAAAGAGTTGACTTTCCTGACCCGGAAAGTCCTGTGAACCAAATCGTTTTTCCTGACATTTTACCAACTGTATATAATTATAATGTGGTCCGTTGTTCGAATGCCCTCGTCAAAGTTAGAGGATCAGCGTATTCTAGTGAACCCCCAACCGGTATGCCGTAGGCGATTCTTGAAATAATCACGCCAGTTTTTCGCAATTGATCCCTGATGAAGGAGGCCGTAGCTTCCCCTTCCACTGTTGGATTCAATGCCAAAATAACTTCCTTTACATTTTCCTGATTTGTCCTGCGAACCAACTCGTTAAGTTTTATTTCATCCGGGCCAATTCCATCAAGCGGCGACATCACACCATGGAGGACATGGTAAATTCCCCTGAAATCGCCTGATTTTTCGACCGACAGCAAATCTAGAGGGCTCTCTACAACGCAAATCCTGGATCTGTCCCGTCGTGTGTCCCCACATATGTCGCATAAATCCCCTTCTGTAAGGTGAAAACATTCTGAACAAAGTTTCAGATCCCTCTTCACTATTTCGATGTTCCTCACTAGCTCGTCTATTTCTTGCTGGTTGGCGTTCAATATGAAGAACGCGTACCGAATCGCGGTTTTCTCTCCCACACCAGGAAACTTCTTGAGAGACTTGACCAGTTTTTCCAACGGACTTATCAAGATTACCTAGAGATAATTTTCTATTCGTTTAACGGCGATTACATCAACCCGGGAATCTTGATCCCTCCGGTTATTTTGGCCAGTTCTTCAGCGGCCATTTGACGCGACTTTTCCAGGGCGTCATTGACCGCAGCCACAATCAAGTCCTCGAGCACTTCTTTTTCTTCAGCCGCAACAAGATCATCTTCAATCAAAACAGAGAGTATTTCCTGAATTCCATTGGCCTCGACCCTAACCATGTCTCCGCCCGAACTACCTATGATTGAACGATCCGCCAACTGCTCCTGAACTTCCTTGATCTTTACCTGCACCCCTTGGGCCTGTTCGATCAGATCCTTTAGTCCCAGCACTTGCAAACCTCCACTTGGCGCTCTTTTCAAGGAAAAGCGGCGCAGAACTTAAACCGGTTCAAGATTTACACAGCTTCATTATAACGCATGAACCGGAGTCCCTTGACTTTTTGAATCAAGCATACTCTTAAACTATAAGAACCTAAAAAGGAAGTCATGAGGATAGAGAAACATGAAGCGGCCAAACATTTTGCTCGTAAATCCATGGGTTCATGATTTTGCCGCATATGATCTCTGGACCAAACCACTAGGTCTTCTGGTTCTGGCTTCAATGCTGCGGAAACTGGGTTGGGATCCGACGCTTCTGGACTGCATGGATATTGACCACCCATCTCTTGATAAATTGGGTCACAATACGTTCGGACGTGGCAAATTCCATAAAACCGTCGTGAAAAAACCAGCCGCATTGGAAGCCATCCCCAGGATATTTTCGAGATACGGAATTGAATTCGAGGAAATCAAAAAAGATCTAAAAAACATGGAACGCCCTGAAGCCATACTTGTTACAAGTCTTATGACATATTGGTACACTGGTGTTTCAGAGACGGTTGATTTAATGAGGGAAGCGTTTCCAGGTATTCCAATTATTCTCGGTGGAATATACGCTTCGCTGATACCTGGTCACGCGAAAGAATCAATTGCTGCGGATGCGCTGTTGGCGGGACCGGGCGAATCAGGTTTGATTGGGATGCTGTCAAGCATGACGCGGGTTCAGCCTGCTCCCCCAGTCTCAAATCCAGATATTCAGTTCTCCCCGGACCTGAAACTGTTGAGACGCGTTAGATTCCTCCCTGTGTTAACTTCCAGAGGCTGTCCATATAGATGCGCCTATTGCGCATCACGGATTCTTCAACCACATTATCGTCGACGGCATCCGTCAGATGTAATTGTAGAAATCGAATCAGCGATTATGGAATATGATGTTCGGGATATCGTTCTCTACGATGACGCTTTTCTCTGTGGCTCGAATACTTACGCCCTCCCAATTATGGAAGCGTTTGAATCGTTCAGACCGTATCTGAGATGGCATACTCCCAATGGTCTCCATGTATCAGAGATTAATCCAAGGGTCGCTTTGACCATGAAAAGAGCGGGGTTCAGAACAATTCGCCTTGGTCTCGAAAGTTCGTCGGACAAATTCCATAGTTCATCTGGAGGCAAGACAAGCTGGTCATCATTCACAAAGGCTGTGAAATATTTGAAGGAGGCTGGTTTCGAGTCCGGAGACATAGGTGTCTATCTCCTGGTAGGGCTTCCAGGGCAGACTACTTCACAAATCGAATACGACGTAGAGAGGGCGCTTAATGTCGGAACACATCCCAAGCTCGCTGAATATTCCCCAATACCAGGTTCGGCGCTTTGGGCCGAAGCAGTCAAAAAAAGCCATTATCCAATTGATTCGGAACCTCTTTATCATAACTGCTCTCTCCTGCCGGTTGCGGAAGCCGGTGTGAACTGGCAATTTTTGTCAAAAAC
>DYRE01000041.1 GCA_020718965.1 Desulfomonile tiedjei | reverse complement strand
AATAAGGCGTAACGCCGCAGTGAGGCCTGTGATGCCGGCGCCAATGATTATTATGCTGTTTGGTTTAGCCATCTTCCCTGGTTGGATAAAGTTTGAGTGGAATCATCTGAAAAACATTATATTCCCTGACCTTCCAATCAGGAAGCTGTGAGATAATCTTTTGCCCTCAAGGCAATACTCTTGAGATGAAACGGGCTATTTATTTCCCGAATCATCCTGAAAAGTATTCTTGGCCGCAGATGAAATTCCAGAAAAGCCCTGCGCTGGAAGGCCTTAAGCTCCTTTTTTGTTATCCCTGGCGGTGAATACGGTGTATGAGAATACGAAAGATCCTCCCAATTGGGCTCTGTTATTTCACCTGATTCTAACAGTTTTCTAGTGGCTTCAGTTCCAGGAAGAGGCAAAAAGTTACTAAAATGAGCCCTTTTGAGCGGCAGGCTCTTTGCGAAGGCCAGTGTTTTTTCCATATCTTCTTTGGTTTCACCAGGGAAACCGATCAGAAAAAAGCCACTGGGTTCAATTCCAGCCTTGGCGATCAGACCAACCTTTTCACGAATCATTTCCAGTGTAAGTTTCTTGTTCATTGAGTCCAGTATCCTCTGTGAACCAGACTCAATTCCAACTGTAAAAGCATAAGCGCCCGTTTTTTTCATCCAGGCAAGAGATTCTTCGTCCAGAGTGTTAAGGCGAAGTCCATTGGGGAAAGTGTAACTGATATCCAAATTTAGACTCCATAATCGCTTGCAAAATTCGACCACCCTCTTCTTCGAAGCGTTGAACATATCGTCGATGAAATGAAACTCCCGAACACCATAATCTTCATAAAGAAGAGCCATCTCGGCAAAAACACTCTCAAGGCTCCGAAAACGCAGCTTGTTTCCCATATTTACCGGCGAACCACAGAATGCGCAGGTGTAAGGACAGCCTCTGGTAGTCGCAATCGGGGCTATGGGAAATTTTTTGTAGAATGCCCCTTGAGGAGCGTCAGGATATGATGATGGGGGCATAAGGTCCCATGCGGGGAATCCCAGGGAATCCAGATCTTCCACGAGTACACGATCTGTGGCTTTCAGTTCGGCCCCGTCACGATAAATCAGACCCGGGACTTCTTCAAAAGGTATCTCCTCAGCCCTAAGAATCCACCGGGCAAATAAGGGTAGCCCAATTTCGGCCTCTCCCTGGAAACCGTAGTCGGCGTCGGCAAAATCTATTAGACTGCGGAAGCCTCTGGCTGAAACATGAGGGCCACCAACTACGATTATTGTATCAGGGAGAATTTTCTTAATAATGGCCGAACACGCCCTAACCGAAGAGAAATCAGTTGAGAAGACTTGAAAACCTAAAATCCTGGGCGCAAGTGACTTGATTCTATCCGTCAATTTTGGGATATCCAGATTCTCTTTTATCGAATCAAGAATGGCTACACGATCAAATCCTGCCTTGCGCAGAGCTGTAGCAAGATAGCCCAAGCCTATCGGTGGAACTACGTAATGTGACTTTCCTGGTGGAACTACTAAAAGAAAATCAGTTTGCGACAAACTATCCTCAACTTCCCGGGTAATCAAACATCCGGGAAAAAATTTTATGAATTTGAAATATTTTTCTACTGAATTATTTTTTTCTCGGACAGGAAACCTGCAATTTGTTCCGCTATCAGTTTACTCATTCTAGCGCTATAGTGAACTGCATCGACATACAAAGGCTCTTTGAGATTCTCCTGCATGTCGCCCAGCCATAAGAAATTGTTCCCAATGGTCCCAGCTTGATACTCTCTGGCAGTGGATTCGTATCCAGCTCTGAGGTATGGCATAAAACCATCATAATCAAACTTATTAAATATGTTGTAACTCTGGTCATACTTGTACGAGGGTGTCGGTTGCCACACGAACAGGGTTTTGACCTGGAATTCCCCGGAAATGGCCTCTATCATTTTCTTGTTTGTTTTGTACCTTGATAGTACATCTGAAACTATCTCTGAGGAATCCCCTTTTTCTTTTTCAGAAATTGATTCGTTGGATCCTAGAAAGAATTTCGTGACGGGCAAAGCTTCAATTAATTTTTTGTAGGCCGGCTTCTCACCCTCGTTCATAAACTTTGTCAAATCATTAGTAAAACCTGGGACTCCTTTATGATGAGCGAAGTCATTCAACCCGTCTATAAAAATGGCCAAGTCAGGAATGTTACCACTTATAATAAGCTGTTCGAACAATATCCGTTCCTGTGTAGAAATATAGCTGCATCTGCCGAAGTTGTACACTGCGAAAGGCTTCTTGCTGATTTCTTTTAGGCGTTGATTCAAATATCCCGCTATTGTTTGATCATCAGTGACCCCATAGCCAAACACGGTGGAACCGCCAAAGACGAAAATATTGAAACGATCCCGATCTATGGGCCACTTTTCAGCGCCATCTACAGATCTAAATCCGCGAGGATCAGCGTGCACAAACTTACCTTCAAATGGGCGCTCCTTGAACTGGACATAAGGTTCATAACCCTGGGTAACTGCACGATTCTCCCTGATCAACGCTGAGATTTCAGGTTGGCTGATTCCCGGATACACTTTCATGAGTTCAGGGTTCTCTGGTCTGAAACTGTATGAAGCTTTCGGGTCCCGGTTTTTCTTTCTGAGATACTCCTGGAGGTCCATTAGTCCTGAAAAACCCAGATTAATTAATAAAAAGAGTATAAACACATTGAAGAATATGATTGAAATACCTAAATATATTTTCCTGGCCATCTTCCCGGTCATTTCTATTGATTAATTATTTAAAGACAAGAAAAGTTTTTCAGGACTCTGAGCCCGTTTTGCTGGCTCTTCTCAGGGTGGAACTGGAGAGCGAAAATGTTGTCTCGAGCGATAGCGCTTGTAAAAGTCACACCATACTCGGTTTCTGTCGCAACGTCGGAACTTGAATCGGGCTCCACGAAATAGGAATGCACAAAATAGAAGAAAGAACCGTTACTTATACCATCAAATAGGGGAACGTCCTTTTTAAGGATGATCTGGTTCCATCCCATGTGTGGGATTTTTAATCCCATGTCCCGACTGAACGCTTTAACCTTACCCGGTATAACTTTCAAACCTTCATTTAGTCCAAATTCCTCCGACTCATCGAACAGCAATTGGAGTCCCAGGCATATGCCTAGAAACGGCTTCCCGGATCCCAGAAAATCGATAATGGGCTTTACCAATTCAAATCGGGCGAGATTTTTCATACACTCGGGGAATGCCCCTACTCCCGGTAAAACCAACTTGTCGGCAGATTTTATATCTTCAATATCACGCGAGACCAGCGCTTTGGATCCAACTCGTTCAAAACCCTTTTGCACACTCCGCAAATTACCCATTCCGTAATCGACGATAACTATCATGTCCGCCTCATGAAATGCCGCTCAATCGAGGGATCCTTTTGTTGAAGGAATATCATCAACACGAGGGTCCAGTTCCAACGCCTGCCGTAAGGCTCGAGCAAATCCCTTGAAAATAGCCTCAGCCGCATGGTGAGGATTGGTTCCTGCAATTAAGTTCACATGACACGTTATGCCGCCCCGATCACTTAAAGCCTGAAAAAACACTCGCACCAGATCCAGCGGGAAATCACCGGCCGATCGATCTTCCAGAGGGTTTGTCATCGTCAAGAAGGGACGACCGGAAACATCGAGGGAAACATTGACCAGAGTTTCGTCCATTGGCATTGATGAAAAACCATATCTGCTGATACCGCGCTTGTCAGCAATAGCGTCGCGGAAAACCAACCCCATACACAACCCCACATCCTCCACCGTATGGTGAAAATCCACGTACAAATCTCCGACAGCCTTTAATTCTATATCAAAAAGACCATGCCGGGAGAACAGGTTGAGCATGTGATCGAAAAAGCCAATTCCGGTCTGGATGGAGCTTCTCCCCTGGCCATCTATATTCAACTTCAGATAAATGTCGGTTTCTGATGTTTTTCTGGCAATTTCGGCAATTCTCATGAGTGGAACCTCTCAAACCATTTCATCTTTGGCTCGTGTTATGTCCGCTCCAAGTGTGGTCAATTTCTCTTCAATTCTCTCATAACCACGGTCAAGATGGTAAACCCTGTGCACTTCCGTAATGCCATCGGCAGCCAAAGCAGCCAGAATAAGTGAAGCGCTGGCTCGCAAATCAGTAGCCTGTACGTGGGCTCCTGACAGTTTACGAACACCATGCACAGAAGCGGACCTACCGGAAATCCTGATATTCGCGCCCATACGCACCAGTTCTTGAACATGCATGAAGCGGTTCTCGAACACCTGTTCGGAAATCAGGCAAGTTGAATCACCCAGAGCCATCAAAGCCATGTATTGAGCTTGAAAATCAGTGGCAAATCCCGGATAGGGATTGGTTTCAGCATTTCTGCTCCTGATTCCTCCGTTGGAGCGAACCCGTACGGAATCCTCTTCGATTTCTATTTTCAAACCGGCTTCAGAAAGCTTCTCGAGTAAGGACTCAATGTGCTCAGCCTTGCAACCTTTTACAGTAACATCGCCTCCCGTGATCGCCCCGGCCATCAGATGCGTGCCCGCCTCAATTCGATCAGGCATGATCTCATGTACAATGCCGTTGAGTTTTTCTACGCCATCTATGGTTATGATGTCAGTGCCCGCTCCATCTATTTTTGCGCCCATTCGATTCAAAACATGAGCCAGTTCCAAAACTTCCGGTTCTCTTGCGCAGTTTTCCAGAACAGTAGTTCCTTTTGCGAGCGCAGCCGCCATCATGAGGTTCTCAGTTCCAGTCACCGTCTTCATGTCAAAAGAAAATTTCGCTCCCCGGAGCCTGTCCGATCTAGCTTTAATATAGCCGCCACATAGTTCGATCGATGCCCCCATGGCCTCAAGTCCCTTAAGGTGCTGGTCAATCGGACGGGCGCCAATTGCGCAACCGCCGGGCAGACTTACGTCGGCCCTGCCTTCGCGAGCCATCAGAGGCCCCAGGACCAATACCGAGGCCCTCATAGTTTTTACCAGTTCATAGGGAGCCGTATGGTCTGTTATCTCTCGAGCCTTGATTCTCAGCGCGCCGGCTGTAAAGTCGTCGAGTTGAACACCCAATTGCAGCAAAAGCTGCTTGGTAGTCTTTATATCCCTCAGGACCGGCACTCGATGATAGGTCATTTCATCCGTAGTGAGCATCGCAGCGGCCATCAACGGAAGAGCCGCATTCTTTGCCCCACTGACATCGACACACCCTATCAGCGGCAATCCACCTTTTATAACCATCTTTTCCATACAAACGCATCCTTGGATTTTTTTTCGCCGGCGCCCCCGAGTAGCCATGAGGTATGGTCAACCAGACTATTTCCTCGTTGGTCTTCACGACGCTGTATAACATTTTCGATTTAGGCTGGCAACTCGAGTTGAGAGACTGGTGGGGCTAAAAGGAAATGAGTTCTATCAGATCTTCTCGTGAAAAATGTTTCAGGATAGATTTTTCGTCCTGCCTTACCACGGTTTCCATGAGACGTTTCTTCTTGGAAATTATCTGATCTATCTTCTCTTCAAGCGTATTTCTGGTCAGGAGTTTGAAAACCTGAACACCTCGAGTCTGCCCGATCCTGTGAACTCGATCCGTGGCCTGTTCTTCCCTTGCGGCATTCCACCAACGATCGTAATGTATGACTACAGAAGCCGCTGTCAGGTCTATTCCGAGGCCGGAAGCGCGAAGTGAACCTGAAAAAACCATACATTCCGGATCGGTGTTGAACTTTTTAACCGCCTCAGCCCTCTTTCGTGTATGCCCCTTGATCGTAGTGAATCCTACTCCTGAATCCTTAAGATAAGCCTCTATCAATCCGAGCATTTTGACATACTGACTAAAAACCACCACTTTTTGACCGGAACGGAGGCTTTCATCCAGCAATTCGACAAAGAGATCCCATTTTCCGCAGGAATACTTCGTGTAATCAGCGCTGTCTTTTTCGAGCAGGGTCGGGTGGTCACAGATTTGCTTTAAATAGTTTAGAATAGCAAATATATGCATGTAAGGGACCCTTTGGTCAGGGTCTTGTAATTGCTGAACAAGGTTGCTCCCCTGGTTCTCAACAACATCCCGGTAAAACATGATCTGAGCGTCGCTAAGGTTGCATCGCCTTATGTCTTCTATCTTCGGGGGCAATTCTTTAAGAACTTGCTCTTTCTTTCTCCTTAGTGTGAACGGTCTTATGAGCCTCGTTAGTTTTTCCTTGGCTTCACGGTCGGAAAACTCCTCTATGGGGATCCTGAAGTGGTTTTCAAAAGACGAATCGGAGAGAAGATAGCCAGGCAAGGTAATGTCAAACAAAGATTTGATTTCTGTTACGCTATTTTCTATCGGGGTTCCGGTCAATCCTATTATGCAGGCCGCCTGTAGTGAACTTATTGCGGCATAAGTCTTTGTGGATTTGTTCTTGATCGATTGAACTTCGTCCAGGACAAGCAGTTCAAATTTGTAACCGGCAAGCATGTCCCTATCTCTCAGGGCTATCCCATACGAAGTTATTACGAGATTGTGATCCTTGAACGCATCTTCGAATAAGCGGTCAGTTCCATGATATATGTATGGATTGAGGAACGGAGCGTAATCTACGACCTTATCGAACCAGTGGTTAAGAACCGTAGTTGGACATACTACAAGGAATCTTCTTTCAGAAGCGGACTCACCGGAACTCTTAAGTATTCCTGTCATAAGCCCCATAACCTGATGAGTTTTACCAAGCCCCATATCATCGCATAAAAGGCCTGAGAATCTGTTTTGATAGAGAAACCACAGCCATCCATAACCGTTTTTCTGATATGATCGAAGTTTTCCCTTCATGGATGATATGGAGGGTATCCGAGTGGGGGGCTTGAGCGCCTCCAGGTTTTCAACAAGTTCCCTGATTCGCTGGGATGAATAATTCTTTTCGACCCTTTCGTTCAAAGCCAGAAAGCGAAGATACTCGGCCCGGGAAAAATTCATAGCCCCGGAAGCCTGTGTTTCCTTGCCCAATCCATCAAGCCAGGAAAATTCCGGTCGGCGGATGTCCACCCATTTACTGCCTCTGACAATGTACTGCCGATTCTGGGCCTTGGCTTCCATGATTTCGTGCAATGAAATCGAGAAACCATCATATTGATAATTGATTTTTATCGATACTTCCTGGCTGGATATCGTCTGGTGGCTAACCAGCACTTTTTCATAGAGATTTACCGTTTCACGGTTGAGCAGGCTTTCGTCAACAATTATGGAAGGTTCAGCCTTTAAAGTGGCGCCGCAGGTATTGAGAAAATCGGTTATCTGACTGGACGGAATCACATTCTTCTTTTGTGGTGAGAAATATTCCTGTGGCAGCGCAGGCGGGCACGCTGAGATCTTAAAAAAGCCCATATCGGGAAAAAGATAATAAGCTCCAAAGAGCTGGCGCTCCAATTTAGTTCTGTCAAGAAAATGGTCTTCCATCGGAGCGTCCTGGTCTGGGTTTTCCACTACCGGCACAATCACAAGATCCGAGTCATCGGCCAATTCAATCCTGAATCCTGTTTTCAAAGGTTCACGATTGATAAACAAATCCCCACCGATCACCCCTTTTTTTTCGGCTCGGTCTATCACAGCTCCAATCATTGCCCTCGGCGGGATAAACCTCAGGATTGGATACTCATCCTCATCCAGCGCTTCAACTATAAGCTCCTCCTTGAATTCCAGAAACCTGAAATTGAAATGTCCTCCGTCGCGACCGGAAACAAGAAAACCCACTTTGGCTATTTTATGCCACATGCTGTCTTCAAGATGCTGCCGGACCGATTTCAAACCCTTTCTATTAATTTCCAGCTCGTCCTCGGAATACCTCCATGGCCTTCTCCTCAAAGACGGCACGTTCGGGTCTTTCAATTTTCTTCCATACATGCGACGAAAAACCGAGTTGTCCACATCCCGTCTGATTATGTCATAGAATTCGTGCAAGAACTCTTCGACCAATCGCTCCCCGGGCATGAAAGCCAGGATTTCCCTGTGGCTCCTGTCGGAAAAGCTTATCCGTATACCCTCACCCCCGTGATTCTCCCCGGCCTTGAATCCCAGAGCGGAATCTCCAAAATTCTTGAAACCAAACCAACTGATTTCATTCCAGAAGCTTTCCTGGAAATCGTCACCAAGTGACCGCAATTTACCGGTTTCAGGGTCAGGCCGAAGCACATAACGGACTAGAGACACAATGTGGTGACAATATGTTCGGGTCGAAGACCTAAAACAGCTACAGGAAGCTTTGGAGAGTACTTTTGTGTCGGGGTCAAGCATTATGTGAACATTAAATAACTTGCCATACTGATCTGATACTACGGCGAAATAAGCTTCACGACCAAAGTTAATATGTGAAATTCGCGAAGCTTCTGCCAGCTTTAGCCCCTGATCAAGTACTTCTGAATTAAATTGAGTAGTTATCTCTGATGGTAGTTCGCTTCGTCGACTAGCCTCTGACGCCTTTTTTTGGAAATCTATGACTTTTCCGAACACTTAAATCTCCATCGCCCAGATAGTCAACCTAGGGTCGACGAGCCGTGGATATCACAATGATTTGGGGTTGTCAACAAAAAACGTTATTTATATTTATCAAAATAAATATAATCTTATAAGATAATAATACCTAAAATATAAAATGAAAGTTTAATTATCTTATTAGGTTTATGATGTTTCGCGAAATTTAATATCTTTATTTTTAGAAGCCTCTTTTTTCGTTTATTCCAATCGGGGACTCGGAAAGACTTTTCATTGTACAGTATCTTCGCCGGCCGGAGATTGTTGTCATTTTCTTGTAAGAATTACGCATAACTGCTATTGTTAAGTATTTAGAGTAATTACTGCTGCTAAATTGAAGAGACGCCACGATGATAAAGAAAATTGGGATACTCGCCTTGATATTGTCCATCATTGGAGCGGTATCAACTTATGTAATCCATTATCTCAGGAACCAGGTCCCACAGGCCGGAACAGTTTTCGTCAGCGGAAATATCGAAGCTACAGAAGTGGACTTGTCCTTTCGAATTGCGGGCCAGATAAAGACCCTGCCAATTCAGGAAGGAGACCGGATCGAAAAGAATCAGGTCATAGCAACATTGGATACTGACACTCTTGAAGCCATGCAAGGTTCGGCAAAAGGTGACATTGCAGCTTTGACAGCCGTCTTGGACCAACTCGAGGAAGGGTCAAGAAAAGAAGATATCGAGAGCGCGCGTGCTATAGCCAAAGCCGCTCAGAGCAGACTCCAGAATGCCAGGGATGAGTTTGAACGTTACTTGCCTCTTCACAAACAGGGCGCCATATCTTCTTCCACCTTCGATACCAAGGAGACAGCGTTAAAAGTGGCTCAGGAGGATTACAACAATGCGTTCCAGAATTTGACTGAACTTGAAAAGGGTCCTAGGGAGCAAGAAATTACGGCTGCCCGGGGAAGACTGGAGAGAGCGAAATGGGATATGAAGAGAATCGAACTTGATATAGAGCATTCGACTCTCAGGTCTTCGGGATCTGGAGCGTTATTGGTCAAAGCTAACGAATTGGGAGAGGTTGTATTACCTGGCGCTACAGTTGCTACGGTTGCGGAGATAGATGAAGTCTGGCTCAAGGGCTATATTGGGGAGAAAGACCTGGGACTGGTTAAATTGGGCCAGAAAGCCCAAATTACCACCGATTCTTTTCCTGGAAAACATTATGAAGGCGTTGTAACGTTTATCTCCTCAAGAGCCGAATTTACCCCAAAAAACGTTCAGACCAGAGAAGAACGCGTCAAACAGGTTTATCGGGTCAAAATTACTATTCCAAACAGGGATCAGGAACTGAAAATTGGTATGCCCGCTGAAGGTTACATTATGGTTGGCGGTGACATCCCAAAAGAGGGCAAGTGACGGCCCGTGTCAGAATCTCAGGGACATGAAGCTCACTCACCAACAATTCTGATAGAGGGGCTTTGTAAAGATTTTGGCCGAAACAAGGCTGTCAGGAACCTGAACCTCAGAGTCGAAAAAGGTGAACTCTTCGGTTTGGTCGGCCCGGACGGAGCCGGCAAAACGACTACAATGAGAATGCTCGCCGGGATACTTGATCCAACATCGGGCAATGCTTTCATAGACGGCATATCTGTTAGGGAAAATCCTGACAAGGTCAAAGAACATCTCGCATACATGCCCCAAAGATTCGGACTCTATCAGGATCTTACCGTGATAGAGAATCTGCTGTTTTATGCGGATCTTTTCGGAGTCCCAAAGAAGTCACGGCCACAGAGGATCGAAGAGCTTTTTGCTTTCAGTCGACTCGGTCCGTTCTCCGGTAGGCTTGCGGGCGCTCTTTCAGGTGGAATGAAACAGAAACTGGGGCTCGCATGCGCGCTAATACACAGTCCCCATGTGCTATTGCTCGACGAACCCACGAACGGAGTTGACCCCGTATCAAGAAGAGACTTCTGGAAGATCCTTCAGGAGCTTTTGGTGGAAGGCATAACCATACTGGTTTCCACCGCATATCTGGATGAAGCCGAACGAACAACCAGAACCGCTTTTATGCGAGAAGGAACAATAATAAAACTGGGAACGCCCAAGGATCTAAAAGCGGCTGTTGCCGGAGCCATGATAGAGATCATCCCGTCAGATGTCAGAAAAGCAAAGATGGCTTTGAAGATCAGTGATAACATATTAGATGTCAATGTTTTCGGTGACAGTCTCCACGTTAGGATGGGAGACTGGAATGACGAATCTCTGGTTAGAGAGCAGCTTGATGGGGCCGACGTAGGGATCAAATCCCTCAGGAGAATAGCCCCTGCCATGGAAGACGTGTTTTTATCAGTCATTTCCGAACAGATGTAATGAACAAGGACCTCATTTCAAGAGCTCGGCTGGATGCGTCTATGGACAATATTGCAGTTGTTTCTAAGGACTTGACTCGCATCTTTGGGGACTTCGTTGCTGTCGACCATGTGACTTTTGATGTTCAAAAGGGGGAAATATTTGGTTTCCTCGGACCAAATGGAGCGGGAAAAACGACCACCATAAAGATTCTGTGCGGCTTACTGACTCCTTCCTCAGGAACAGGAACAGTTGTCGGTTTTGATGTCTCAACTCAGAGCGAAGACATAAAAAAAAACATCGGGTACATGTCACAGAAATTTTCGCTCTACGAGGATCTCACGGTCTCTGAGAATCTTGATTTCTTTGGAGGGATTTACGGTCTGGACAGTGAGACCAAGAGAAGGCGTAGTTCGTGGGTCCTGGAGATGGCGGAGCTAACTGACCAAACAGAAACACTTACCAGATCACTTCCACTGGGATGGAAACAGAGACTAGCTCTAGGTTGCGCAATCCTTCATGAGCCGCCCGTTCTTTTCCTTGATGAGCCGACCTCGGGCGTTGATCCACTCTCCAGAAGGAATTTCTGGGAGCTTATCAATGATCTGGCTTCTCAAAACGTTACTGTTTTCGTGACTACTCACTACATGGAAGAAGCCGAATATTGCAATCGACTCGCATTGATGAGTTCTGGAAAGATTGTCGCTCTTGGCACGCCTTCAGATCTTAAAACAAACTGGATGCAGGAAACTGTTATTGACCTTGAATGTGACCAAGTGACTCGTGTGTCGGAATTGCTCAAGAAAGAGTCCATATTTTCTGAAGCGGCTGTGTTCGGGAGTTCAATCCACCTGGTCACACATAATCCGGAGGAAGCCAAAGAAACGACCCGGAAGATATTGGCTAAAGAAGGAATAACGGTGGAAAGGCTGGAAATTGTCGTTCCCAGCCTCGAAGACGTTTT
>DYRE01000372.1 GCA_020718965.1 Desulfomonile tiedjei | reverse complement strand
TCAAACCAGCCGAGATTGCCATTCAGGACATGATAAACCTCAGAGCCGGTTTGGAACTTCAGATATTGCAGCGTGTCAGCAAGACCATGGCTTCCCTGGCGCCTGAGAAAAGGGCCGCGTTCCTGGATTTTCTGAAGCATCGAACTTGTAGAATGAGGGGCGCCGGCAAAGGTATGGGTAATCGAGACGGGGCAGGGCGCTGTCCTCCGGAAGGCGGGACTCGATCTGGTCCAGGGATGTAACAAGTCACCAACGAAAAGCGGGCTAAACAGCCCGTTTTGTATTTTGGATTGGATGTTCCAAATTTTTTTCGCGGGATTTTTTGAGCCAGGCGGTAAGTAATAATTAAGAGGATGAAATTCTGATAGTCATCTAAAATCAAAAAAGGAGAAATTGATCAGATGAGAAAATCAAAAATGGCTCTTGGATTAATTGCTGCAATGTCTTTGCTGGTAGCGTCAAGTGTTTTCGCCGCTGGACCACATTCGGGTTTTGGTGGGAAAGGTATGAGCTGTGGCGCAGGCATGGGTTGTGGCGCAGGGTTGGCTCAAATTGACAATCTAACCAAGGATCAGCTCGACAAAATTAATACTGAAAAAACTGACTTTCTTAAGAAAAGAGAAGCCCTAAGGTCACAGAAGGCCCTGAAGAGAATCGAATTGATGGATTTTGCCGCCAAGAACCCACAGGACGAAGCGACTATCCAGAAGAAGAAAGAAGAAATCTGGGCGCTTCAGGACAAGATGAGAAATGAAGGTCGATCTTTCGGTACCAAGATTCGTTCACTGTTGACCCCGGAGCAGAGAGAGAAACTCGGTGTATTAGGCGGGCTCGGAAAGGGATGTTGTGGTCAAGGTGGACATGGCGGAATGGGTGGATGCCGCCAAGGCAAAGGCAGTGGAATGGGATTCGGCCAAAGAAGCTGATTGTTTCGCAATTGGTAAGCCAATTCTCTAGCCCGAACGTGAAGTTCGGGCTTTTTTATTAAGTCTGTCTAATAAGTTGTTCAGGTCTCTCCGTATGCTTCCAGATCCAGCGATATAGTTTCATAGCCAATCTTTTTAAGCTCAGAAACGATTAACCTTCTGATCTTCGGGTCAGAAAGGATCATTCCAAATTCATCTCCGTTAAGGACAATTCGGGCCAATTTCCCGTGAGTTCTCAGGCGAAACTGAATGAAACCCAATCGTCGTAAAAGGTTCTCCCCGGATCTTATCTGGTCTAGAATCTCTAGAGTTATGGGACTCCCCTCGGGTATTCTGGTGGCTAGGCATGGTTGAGCGGGCTTGTTAGCCTGTTTATGAAAACCGGAGCTTTTCAATAGGGCCCTGATGTCCGTTTTTTCAAGACCAGCGTCCCTGAGAGGCGTGTGAATCCCCAGTTCGGCCAAGGCCTTAAACCCGGGTCTCTCCGATGGGTCATCATCAGATTGAGTACCATCGAAAATCACTGCGGATTTGGGGTAGTCCTGCAGTCGCATCATGGCTTTATAACGAATAAGTTTGCAGTGATAGCAACGTTCCGGACCATTTCTGCAAAATTGTGGGTCTTGACATTCTTGTGTTTCAAGAGTGACAAGCCTCACATCCAGCGCGTCTGCAAAGTCCTGCGCCTCATTAAGCTGTTCCGGAGGCGATGTTGGAGAGAGCGCCGTTATCGCCATCGTACATTCGCATCCAATAGTCTTGACGGTTTCCAGCAGCAGGAGACTGGAATCCACACCGCCTGAAAATGCTACAAAGACATGCTTGCCGGATGCAAGATCTGCTATTATCTTTTGAAGTTTTTTTTCTTTGCCGATCAAATCTGAGAATTGTCTATGGTCCATTACACATACCACTTCTAGCGCCGACGCCACCAGCGCGCGCCGGTAGAATCGACAGAAAACTGTGGACAACTTTCCCGGAAACTTTGCTGATTAGTTATTTCAGGCTGCGTTCAATCCATCCGCCTCCAATAACCTCATCTCCACTGTAAAGTACGGCGGCCTGACCAGGGGCCACGCCTGATTGGGGGGATTGAAAAGCTATCACTAGCGCGTCTGCTCTCTTTTCTTCTATTATGCAGGGGGCTTCTCTCGATGTTGATCTGACTTTAACCATAAATTCGCTCCCCGCTAAAGCCCTTTCATGGGAGACAAAAGTTAGATTGTTTATTAAAATGCGTGAAACTAAGGTTGAATTCTTGCCTCCCACAATGACGGAGTTATTTTCCGCGTTGATTTCGATTACGTAAGAAGGTTCCGGTAGGCAGACGCCCAGCCCTTTTCGCTGGCCAACGGTGTAATAGATTATTCCCCGGTGTTTTCCAATAATGAGTCCATCCATATTCATCACATGACCTGGTTCAGGCTTGGCCCCCTGTTCCAGGAGAAAGTCGGTGTACAATGCGTTACGCACGAAACAAAGCTCCTGGGACTCCTGTTGGCATTGTACCGAA
>DYRE01000371.1 GCA_020718965.1 Desulfomonile tiedjei | reverse complement strand
CTTCGGTCAGCCGAGATCCAAGTGCTGGCGTCTGACCACGCTCCCCACCTATTATCTGAAAAAATTGCCGGAGCGCCCGGAGTGCCTCATCTGGATACACTTGGTCCTTTCGTTGGTTGGTTGATTCATGACTGCGGCTTCAGTCATCAGCGTATAGCGCAGGTCCTTTCATCAGAACCGGTTCGAATAATGGAGCCGGACCTGGATGCGAAAACAGGTTCTTTGCAAGTAGGCTCCAGAGCTTGTTTCTCTGTTCTGGATTTAAACAAAAAAACCAGTATTTGCGGAAAAGACAACCCGGCCGGCAACCTGAAGCTTTTCACTCGCTGTGGGTGGTCTCCTTTTCAGAATATTGATTTACCGGCCTATGTAAATAAAACCATTATTAATGGTAGATCTTTCGATCATTGTCTCAAATTTGACCGAACGTCTTGCGCACAATCTTTTGAATGATATATCGGGGTTGTTACCATGATTTTTAAAGGGCGCGACATCATTTCCATGAATGACCTTTCTCGGCATGAGATTGACTACATTCTGGGACGAGTGCCGGTTATCCAGAATCATCCCGACAAAGCTACTCTTTGCCGCGGCAAAGTTTCTGCAATGCTTTTCTTTGAACCATCTACCAGAACTCGAACCTCTTTCGAAGTAGCCATGAGGAATTTGGGCGGAGAAATCGGTGGTTTTTATGACGCCAACATAACTTCAGCGGTAAAGGATGAGTCCCTTTGGGATACGGTCAAAATGCACGATGGCTATGGATTTGATGTCATGGTTATTAGACACCATCTGAAGGGGGCTGCGCGGGTTGCGGCCGAAGCCTCCGAGGCGCCGGTAATAAACGCCGGGGACGGACCAAATCAGCACCCGACCCAGACGCTGCTGGACCTATACTCAATCAAGGAGACGCAGGGCCGGCTTGATGGCCTCTGCGTGGCCATGGTCGGAGATCTTGTTAATGGGAGGACTGTGCATTCGCTGACTGAAGCGCTCTTAAAGTATCAGGACTGTAGACTTATTTTTATCTCCCCCAGGGATCTTGCTATGCCGCGCTCTCTGGTTGATAAATGCGACAGAACTTCCAGAAAGCGCGGAGGGTCTTTTATAGAGGCCAGTCGAATCCAGGATCATATTGAGGATGTAGACATTCTATACATGACTAGAATACAGATGGAACGCCTTCAGGAAAGAGCTCTCGCTGAAAAATTCAGAAGTATTTACCGACTGGAAGCGGGAATGCTGGACAAGGTAAAACCAAACATGAAAATAATGCATCCATTGCCGAGGGTCACTGAGATTGCCCAAGATGTTGATGAGACACCATACGCTTATTACTTTCAACAGGCGAAAAACGGACTACTGGTAAGGGAAACCCTCCTTGCCCTCATACTTGGAGCCATTACATGACGACATACCGCCCAATAACGATTGCAAAAATTGAATCAGGAATAGTCATAGACCATATACCAGCGGGAAAAGCCCTGCTGATTTCTCAGGTTCTCGGGCTTAACGCCCTGGCCAGGAAAACTGGGGATATAATTGCGATAGGCATAAATTTTGACTCCAAATCACTCGAAAAAAAGGACATCATCAAAGTGGAGAATCTCAGCCTAACGCGTAACATGCTGAATGTCGTGGCATTGATAGCTCCAATCGCCACAATTTCAAGGATTGAAGCCGGGAGCGTAACAGAAAAGCACAAGGTTGAAGTTCCTGATGACGTAGGAGACGTTGTGATTTGCCCGGATCGCTTCTGTATCACAAACCATGAACAGGTTCCGTGCAAGTTTTTCGTCGTGGACAAGAATCCTCTGACTCTAAAATGCCACTATTGTGAAACTGAATTCTTCGGGCCTTTAATTAGGTACAAAGAGAAAAACTGATCCTGTCATTCAATAAAAAAGCGGTCGGAATTTCCGACCGCTTTCCAATGTTTCAATTGAAACATAAATCCTATTAATACATTCCACCCGGAGGCATGCCGCCGCCTGGCATTGCAGGAGCGTCTTTTTCCTTGGGCTTCTCTGCGATCATAACTTCTGTGGTCAGCATTAGACCGGCAACCGAGGCCGCATTCTGCAAAGCAAGTCTGGTTACCTTCGCTGGATCTATTACGCCGTTTTCCAGAAGATCCTCATATTTCTCGTTATAGGCGTTGAAACCGAAGGCTCCTTCTTTTTGCTTGATCTTGTCGACAACGATTGATCCATCGTGTCCCGCATTGATTGCAATCTGCCTGATAGGCTCCTCAAGAGACCGCAACACTATTTTGGCGCCTACTGCTTCGTCGCCTTCAAGATGGAGGTCCGTGATGGATTGCAGGCATCTCAGATAGGCGACTCCGCCACCAGGAACTATGCCCTCTTCCACAGCCGCTCTCGTCGCATTCAAGGCGTCTTCAACGCGAGCTTTCTTTTCTTTCATTTCAGTCTCTGTG
>DYRE01000370.1:1378-2449 GCA_020718965.1 Desulfomonile tiedjei | reverse complement strand
AGCTCTGACCAGAAGTTTCCAGTAATAGATTTTTCCCTTGTCCAGGATGCCGAGGTAGAGAATCGAGGAAAAGAAGGCCCTAACTTCAAGTCTGTCAATCCTCTTAGTTCGGGCCGGTTTGTATTCCTTTAAAAATTCAAGCACCCTCTTGTAATATTCAGCAGGCGAGTATATGTGATTCAATACGGCCTGATAGCCAGCTCTAATGGTTTCAGGGTCCATCTTCTTTGGAATGAAATTCAGGGAACCATCACAATTGTCGCCGGTGCAATCAGCTAATAGTCTGCCTTCGTCTTTCAATCTCTGAAATAATCTTGTGCCGGGAATGGCGTTGAGCAGTCCTATCATGGCTTTTACCACGCCGCTGCTTTGTATGAAATCGATCTGCCTTTCGAATATATTGGGAGGGTCGTTGTCAAAACCGATAATAAAGCCCCCCATTACTTCCATTCCATGCCTTTGGATGATTTTAACAGCCTCCACGAGGTCCTTGGATTGGTTTTGGCGCTTGCCGCACTCAGCCAAACATTCTTCGGCCGGAGTTTCCAAGCCTAGAAATACCGAGTCGAATCCAGCGGATGTCATCATTTCCATCAATTCTTCATCATCGGCCAGATTGACCGACGCTTCTGTGAAAAGCGAAAAAGGGTAGCGTCGCTTTTCTTGCCAGGCCTTGAGTTCCAGAAGAAATGATTTCACCTTGACTTTATTCCCTATAAAATTGTCATCAACTATAAAACATCGCCCTCTCCATCCCTTCTGGTAAAGAATATCAAATTCACGAATCATCTGCTCATTAGATTTGACGCGAGGCTTTCGACCATTCAGTTTAACGATGTCACAAAATTCGCAATCGAACGGACATCCTCTCGAATACTGAATAGACATTGACGCATAGTAGTTCATGTGGATGAGATCCCACTTTGGTAATGGGGTTTGAGTTATGTCGGGTTTTTCCTCAGAAGTGTAAATCTTCTTAACCGAATCATTTAAAAGATCCTTCAAAAATGGCGGCAGCGTGATTTCCGCTTCATTAAGAATTTTGGTGTCTATTTCAGGAAATTCCTCCGG
>DYRE01000370.1:0-1278 GCA_020718965.1 Desulfomonile tiedjei | reverse complement strand
TCTGGATAAACCAATAAAAGCTTCATTTTGACAGATCCTTTAAGTCTTCGGATTCTAGACAAATAACCCGATGGTGAGTTCGCATGAAGATCTGCGCTCGGTTTGGCCGAACTATTTATACACGCAGGTCAATTTGTTTAATCAACGAATGGATCGAATAAAACCCAAGGTTAATGGTGGAAAAAAAGGCATCAACTATGTCTCAGAACTTACATTATCCACTTTTTAGCTTTTTCCAAAACTAATTGCCATAAGGTGACTCCAGGAAACGCAAAAGTGAAGAATCTGGTTTCAAGAGGAGTGTTGTATTTTCTTGGAAGATAGTTTTGTAAGACTCCATTGTTCTGACAAATCGAAAGAAATCTACATCCTTGTTGTAAGCTTCAGCATAAATTTTCGCAGACTCAGCCTCTCCTTCTCCTTTTAGAGATTGAGCCTTACCATACGCTTCCGCTAGGATTATCTCCTTGTCCTTATCTGCTCTGGCACGAATTTCTCTAGCCTGTTCGTCTCCCTCAGCACGATATCTCTTAGCTATTCTTTCACGCTCCGCTTTCATTCTAGCGAAGACACTGTTTTGCACTTCTTCCGGCAGGTCGACCCTTCTGATTCGTACATCTATAACATCAATCCCAAAACGCCGTGCCTGTTCTTCAACACCATCCGTGACCTGATTCATTATTCTTTCGCGCTCTTCCCTGATAAATTCTTTAAAATTGTGATTCCCGATTTCTTGGCGCAATCGGGCAAAAGTTATGTCATTCAAGCGTGCAATCGCGCCGGCGTAGTTTCTCACGGTTTGATAAAATAAAAGTGGTTGGGAAATCCGCCATCTAGAAACAGTGTCCACAGTCAATCTCTTTTTGTCCAGGGTTATATATTCCGCAGGTCTGGCTTCAGCAGCTAGAATCCTTTTTTCAAACAACGTTAGATCCTGGATGAAGGGAGTCTTGAAATAAAGGCCTGGTTCCTGAATTATACGGATAGGTTTTCCGAACTCCAGAATTAAACCCTGTTCCCATTGCTGAACCACAAATGCGGACTGGCCAACCACAATTGCAGCCAGGAAAACAACTATCAATACCTTGACCATAATTGTTACCGACCTTTCCCCGTTTGGTTCGTGCTTGATTCCTGGCCCACGTTGACCACAGGCGCCGCCTTTCCAGTTTCAGTAATATTTAGAAGAGGAAGGACGTTCGAATTGTTGCCTTGAGTAACTAATTTCCGTGTCAATGGAAAAAACTTTTCAATAGCTTCGAAATATAGTCTTTCCCT
>DYRE01000369.1 GCA_020718965.1 Desulfomonile tiedjei | reverse complement strand
TGAAACTAGCGGAAGGCCCCACAGTCATAGCCATGTCGATTGCCAGATCATATATCGTTTCCGCTCTAACGCCCGGCTTGCCTGTTTCGGCAATTGCATCCTGAATTTTTAGGGCGAGTGAATGAATTTTGACAAATTCTTCAGGGGCTTCACCTAAAAAAAATGTCCTGGCCTGGTCCACCATATAACCATCAACTATACCAACATAGTCGATAGAAATTGGTTCTCGCACCCCGATTCTCCTTAAACCTGCCCCCTGTGGCATGGAAGCATTTGGTCCCGGCCCGCCGGTAGGGCCCACAGAGCAACTTGGTACAACAAGATTTGTTCCTGACATTATGTGGCCGTAAAACACCTCGTTATTGAAGCTTCTTACTCTCACCAGACCCTGATGTCCCCTACTCCTATAGAAGGATTCGAGTAATCCGGCCAATTCTATTTCCGTCATCCCTTCTTTTAAGATGTCCTTCACCCTATTAAACATAGCGAAGTTCAACTCTGCGGCTTTCCGGATCAGATCGAGTTCATATTCTGATTTTACCATCCTTGTTTCACGAATAAATCTGGAAACATCTACAATCTGGGCGCTTGCAAACAATCCCGTGTATTGGTTGAAGTGGTTGACCGGCAGGATATCCAGTTCCATTCCCAAGCTGCGCAACTGGCAGGTAAAGACCCCTTTGATAAGATCATTCAACTCCGAAAGACTGCGCAACGGGACAACGTTGTCCAATGGCGAATCTTCCAGTGCCCTTTCAAAGCTCTTTCTAACCATCAACAATGGAACTCCGTCTGCAGGGATAAAAAGATGGGCGTCCTGTCCCGTCCCGGAAAAATAATAGAGGTCCGCCCTTTGAACTATTAGGGCGGCGTCTAAGGAACTTCGCTGAAGTTTGGATTGAAAGACTTTTATACGGCGACTTATTTCAGACCGGGGCACTGATGGCATGGGTGACAAAAACCTCTCAATTTTTATCTATCTTAACGATGATAGTTCAGAAAACTGTCATTCGTGAGTTGGGGACGCACGCTATGACTGATTTAGCTCTGCGGTTCTATTATTACCTTTAAAGAGGATTCTGCCTCGGCTACAAGAGAAAAACCTTCCTGTGTCCTTTCAAGAGGTAACAAATGGGTGACCATGTCGGAAACCAATATTTTCTTTGAGGCTATTAGTTCAATGGCCGCAACTATGTCTCTTGGACTCCCTGCATAGGACGAAGTCATGGTAATTTCCTTGCGCCATAGTTCATTAAATGGCATGGAAACTTCCAATCCCGGATCCGTAGGAGCAAAAAACAATATGCTTCCGCCACGATCCACGAGTCTGAAGGCGTCTCGTACAGCCGAAGGGGCTCCGGTAGAAACGATAACCACCTCCGGAAGGCGTCCTTCATTAGCCTGCTCTACCTTCTTCACAATGTCGGCCCCAGCTTCAATAGCTGCATCAGCGCCAAAATCCAAGGCAAGCGCAAGCCTTTCGTTGTTAATGTCAACGGCTAGTACCCGACTTGCTCCAACGCGCTGCGCAAGCTTGATGTGCAGAAGACCGGTTATACCCGCGCCAATAATCAACACCCGCCTGGCCGGTTTCCAGCCCAAATGGAGCTGCCCCCTGAAAACGCAGGCTAGAGGTTCCACGAAGACTGCTTCTTCGTACGACATTTGGTCCGGCAACAAAAACACACCGTGACGAACGTTAATCGCCGGGACCCTCAGATATTCCGAGAAACCTCCGGGATCAAAGTTGGTCTTGGCTAGGGTATCGCAAACGGAATGATGGTTTGACAGGCAGTACCTGCACACGTTGCAAGGAACATGATGAGAAACGAAAACTCGATCCCCAACTTTCCAGTCGTTTACCCTGGAACCGACTTCCACTATCTCTCCGGCGATTTCATGCCCTAATACCAGTGGGGCCTTAGGAACTCTGTACCATTCAAGGATGTCACTTCCACAAACACCGCTTGCCCAGACTTTCACCAACAGTTCGTCCGACCCGATTTTGGGTATCGGTATTTGTTCGATCCTAATATCGTGGTTGTTGTAATACATGGCGACGCGCATTCACTTACACTCCCCAGTTTTCACTTTCGGGACATTCCGGACCACTTGGGATTCCAGGTCTCTCAAACCGCGTATTGACATATTGGCCAGCCTTTAATTAGTTCAGATTTTCGTGGATTTCTTTTCGTCCTCGTAAATCTTGATGGCCTTTTCAGGTTTTTCCTCATGGTGAACAACCGATTTTACCGCTTTGATCATGCCTACTGGGCAATCAGACTGAAATATGTTCCTTCCCATGTCCACACCTACTGCGCCTCTTTTGACCGCATTGTGGGCCATTTCCAGCGCCTCAATTTCAGGTAATTTCTTACCGCCAGCCATAACTATCGGAACTGGGCAGGTCTGAGTCACTCTTTCAAAATTCTCGCAATAATAAGTTTTCA
>DYRE01000368.1 GCA_020718965.1 Desulfomonile tiedjei | reverse complement strand
CGACCCCTTCCACAACCGCCGCTTCCGCCGCATTAGATTCAGGAAGAATAATACCTCTAAATCCGAGGTCGCGAGCCGCAAGAGCCAGTGAAAGAGCCCCCCGAACCTCCTTTACCCTTCCGTCCAAAGAAAGTTCCCCTACGATAAGGTAATTATCCGTCATTTCGTTTGGTAGTAGACTGAGTCCGATCAGTACCCCAATAGCGATGGGCAAATCAAATCCAGAGCCTTCCTTTCTCAATGCTGCGGGAGCAAGATTTACTGTTATTCTACGGGCAGGGAAAGGAAATCCACTGTTGACGATTGCAGACTTAACTCTTGCCGCGCTTTCTTTAACAGCGCTATCCGGAAGACCAACAACAGTTATTGCGGGTAATCCGTTATAAACATCAATTTCAACGTCCACAGGATGAGCTTCTATCCCGACCAATGTTCCGGAATGGACTTGCGCTAACAATTCAATTCCCCCCTTTGAGATATTTTCCTAATTAAAGATGTCTGATAGGTAGACTTTAAAATAAGTAGGATGAAGAAATGATATCAGATGGTTAAAATATAATCAAGTTACTTGCTACATCTTGTTGGTATTTGTCACTAACTTGCCGTTTATATCATCCAGAATCTTGGTCCTGTATTTTGTGACAGATGAGCTGTTTGACATTACCATATCCAGTTGACGTGTGTGGATTATCATATAGCCCAGGATCCGGAGAGCTTCTTTCATTGTTTCTTCATCAAAACCCTCTGCCCGGGCAAATACGCTGTCCTCCCTAATCTCAACCTCAAAGTTAAAAGATTCGAGTATTTCGCCCACAAAGAGGGCGCGTAGTCTCCGCCTCGCGAAATCAGCGGCTCCACCTTTGAAAGTAAACCTGACATAATTTTCGGAGGCTCTTTCACCCACAAGGGCCTCGATGGTTGAGAAATGAAATCCGAATCTTGAAGAAAGGCTACAAAAGTTTTTTGAAATCATGAAATAGTTACGGGCAGAGTAGGCTGACCGCATTGACGGATCAAGAGCCGGGTTGGAAGTGGCCTGCATCAGGACAGACATGAATCCCCTAGCGTCCACAGGGGGTGGTCCTTCCCATGGTACGGCCGTAATGCCTTCCCACAAGGCTTGCATGGGTATGGAATCAATGTTGTCGATATGGATGAATTTTCCCTTAATGTCCTGTTTGAATCCATCGTCCAAATTGATGAGCCACCATTGCATTGGAACATCGCAAACAAGTTGTTTACTGGAGCGTTCCGAGAACCGATGTTCCTTTCCAAAGTTAAACATTTCATGAACTGACTTTTCGTGACAGAATCGGGTTATGTCGTGGAGAGTCTCGCACTTTCGGGGGTGAAACTCATGACTGTCGGGATCGAGTAGATTTAATGGAATGATATATCTGGTAACCTTTTCCAGTATTTCAAATACTGGACTTCCTGCCATTAAATTTTTTCTGCTGGTTTTCATTTCGAGCAGAGAGTCGACCTTTCCGAGGTAAACTCTTCGGTTGTCTGCATCTACGGTAATTTCCTGCCCATTCTTGAGTTTTTCAGTTACGCCGGAGAGTCCGAAAACAGCAGGTACTCCGAACTCTCTCGATACGTTAGCCAGGTGGCCTGTGATGCCGCCAATTTCGGTTATCACCGCAGCAGCCGAGCCTAACATTGGGGCCCAACGGGGCAAAGCCTGACCAGTCACGAGAACAGAGCCGGGAACAAATTTCAGTTTATCGACATCGTTTTTGACTATGTAGACAGGACCATACCCAATACCCGGCGATGCTGTTTGTCCGCCTGCCGCCAGGAGCGCGGATTCCTGATCATTCAACTCATCGACTTGAACATTGCCGGAGGGAAGATCGACCTTCTGAAGCGGTCTGCATTGCAAAATAAATACTGAACCCTGATGGTCGATCGCCCATTCTATGTCTTGAGGGCTTCCGTAGTATTCCTCAAGTGTCTTGGACATCCTTGCCAGAGCTATTGCCTGATTTTCGGATATAGAAGGCGCGTCACATTTTTCGCCTGTCAAATCCTCCCTGCAAACTCCTTCCTCGGGAAAACAAACGAATTCGAGTTTCTTTTCCCTTATGGATTTTTTTAAAATTTTAAATGGTTCTTCACCGGAAATAATGAAAAGGTCTGGATCTATGGAACCATCAACCACTGCTTTGGGTAGGCCCCATACCGAGTTAATTAGGATAGAACGATCCCTCACATTTAATGGGTTACACGAATACATAACTCCGCCGGCTTTGGCGTCGACCATCACCATGCAACCAACGCACATAGCAACGTCTTCGTCGGGAATTCCGCGATTAAGACGATACGTTATTGCCGAGAGGCTATACTTGCTAGCCACTATGTCCTTATAGGAATAGATTATACTTTCCTTGCCGACGTTCAAAATGGAGCGAAACTGTCCGGCGAATGACGTTCCCGACGAGTCTTCCCC
>DYRE01000367.1 GCA_020718965.1 Desulfomonile tiedjei | reverse complement strand
TTATGGTCAACTGCTTGATATTAATGCATGGAAAGGCCAGAACAAAATCACCCTGTACCGGGGGCTCATTATTATTGACAATTCTGAACTACCGGGTACCTATTTCGGCAACTTCCCTGAAAAAATCGTATGGGATTGATCTCTGCCGTTGAGGATTAAAATCTGGATCTATCAATTTCATCTTTTCTAGCGAAACTGGACTCTTGAAAACTCGGTAGAATTCGTACCTCAGAACCAGAGCTTTACCCGCTTTGGAGCCTTCTGTCACGGCATGTTCCCTCACATGCTCAAGATCAAATTTTTCATCGTTGTAGAGGGTCTTACACACATAGGCTGGATCTTCAAAAGACCAGCTTTTTGTCCGAGCCTCACCAACCGCCCCGAGTCGGTTAACGTAAAATAAAATCGGTAGCCCCCGACGAATCTTTTGAAACCCGGTCGGAAAAGAGTAAACAAGGTCGCGGCCAAGCCATGTGGATCCAAGGTTTTCCCGGTTAAACAAGTCGTAGTAATTTGTTTCAGTTTGAGGTAATTCGATCATGGAAGAGGCCCTTTTCCTGTCGATAGTGATCAGCAGCGGAGTCTCGTCCCGGTATTTCACTATAAGAGGGAAAAATAGTGTTTCCAGTTCGTGGGCTTCCAGTGGGCGCGCTGGAGGGCTAATAATGATCTGACCTCCGAGCATGTTGATCCTGTGCCATACAGAGGAAAAAAATGGAGACATAGATTCAGGTTTCATTCGATAGGTTAACCCATCCTGTTCCTCCCGGACATCGTATCCCCATGACATGAAAAGATTTCCCAGAAAATCGATCGAGTCTTCATAGTTAATTGTGTCATAAACAAGTTTCTTGTAAAATCTCAAACCAATCGCGCCACTACGGTTTCCTGACCAGCATTCGCCATCACTTATAAAACCGCAGGCCCTAAACAGGGCAGTCAGGGTTCCAGGCTCCGATTCAGGAACGATTAGACTGATTTTGGACACCTTGAGCTTTGCCCACGCCATAATTTCCCGTTTTAGCAGTTCAACTCCAAATCCGCACTGAGTAGCGTTGCTGGACAATGCAAAGCCCAATAACTCAATCTCATCTGGGGATGAAACCTCCCAGAAAGAAACCCCTTCGACCGTCCCCTGAGTTTCCAGAACCGACAGATGGGATGAACCTGAAGCCAGCGCATTCGTAATCGTCTTGTTTTTCAGGGTCCAGTTCCGAAGCATGAGTTCAATCTGAGTTTGGTCTTTCTCTGTTGCGGGTCTGATAACGGTTTTCATCTGTTTCCTTGCCCGCAGGACGGGAAGAATGTCATAATCACAGGGTATGTTAAACAAGCAGGGTATTGATTTAATCATATTTGAATAATCCCGACGGCTTAATCAAGGAATTTTTTCTAACCCCCCAGGCCTCTGGTATGGAGGACCTTGGAAGTGAGTTTTGAACAAACCCTAAAGGGATGAATTCAAAAATTGGTGGTAAAATTTTTGGAGGAGTTCATGGATGAATTTGCTGTTCCCTGCCTTGTGATAGGCGCAAAGGGAATGCTTGGTCGAGATTTGTGCTCCGCGATGAGGTTGGCGGAAATTCAGATTATTGAAATGGATGTTGACGAAATTGACATTTCAAGCATGCCTTCCGTCCTGGAAGCTTTTCACATGACAAAACCCAGTATGGTCATTAATCTGGCCGCAGTAACCGACGTTGACGGGTGCGAGTCCAAACAGGATCTTGCTTTCAAGGTCAACGCCGTCGGCGCCGAAAATGTGGCGATAGCGTCCAGGGAGTTTGGGTCATTTCTGATTCACATGAGCACTGATTATGTATTCGATGGTTCTGGCGACAAGCCCTACGGGGAAGACGATTCGCCTAATCCTCTCGGGGTTTACGGTAAAACCAAATTTGAAGGAGAAAGAAGAATTAGAGATTCCCTCCACCAGAATTACTGCGTTGTTAGAACTCAGTGGTTGTATGGAGAACACGGAAAGAATTTTGTAGACACCATAATAAGGGCCGGAAAACAGAATAAAAAATTAAGAATTGTCAATGACCAGTATGGCGCTCCAACTTACACTGTAGATCTGGCTGAGGCAATTATAGAGCTGGGTCGTCTGGGACTTTCTGGAATTTTTCATGTCACTAATTCTGGAAATACCACATGGAGCGGTTTTGCGTCTAGAATACTGGAGATGGCCGGGTTGACTGATGTAGAAATAGAGGAGATCAATACCGAGGAGCTTGGCCGGCCCGCCCCACGTCCTCTGTATTCCGTCCTTGATAATTCAAGGTTTGAGAGATCAACAGGCATGAAACTCCGCAATTGGGAGAATGCGCTTCAAGAATATTTATCTAAAAGGAATTTCTGAGAAATGGGAATGACAATTACCGAGAAGATTCTGGCTTCACACTCAGGTCTGGATCAAGTACGACCTGGGGAACTGATTGAGGCCAATGTT
>DYRE01000040.1 GCA_020718965.1 Desulfomonile tiedjei | reverse complement strand
CTGACGGGGAAGAGGTCCAACGCATGGAGATGGTGGGGCGCAGGCGGCTGGAACCATTCGGCAGCCCGGGGCAGGACAAGGGGAACAAGTCCTGGCAGGGACTGGGCATGGAGGACATTGGGGTTGCGGCCCACCACATACCGGAGCGCAAGGTTTTGACCGATTTATAGGCAAGACAGCTTCAATCGCCTTGAACGGCAACTGGATCGTCGCCTTAAGAAGCCCAACAGCATTGATCACAATGCTTCTGACGGGACCTTCTTCCCGGTAGGTTAAGGGGACTAGCCTGGGCTGGCATGACGCAACTTTAACAGGTGTGGGAACTTGCCGATATTGCGCCGGAAAATTTTGACAGGCCGACGGTTGAGCCGGGCCGCACGGCGCAGGTACAGGAGCGCAACATGAAGGCGCCGCCGGTTGACAGACCTGAGGAGCCCCTCCGCTCTGTGATTCCGTGAAGCATCCGATGATTAGAAATAGCGGCAACATTATTATTAAGCTCTGGCTCGCACGAGACATTTAGACCTCCGATATCCAATAAAATGTGAAAGTCTGTAGAGTAACATACCGATATAAGCTGACATTTACTTTTTCACATCGGACCACACCTCAGGTGGTCGGAATCAGCGAACGGTCAATCGACCAAACACTAAATCCTGCTGACACTACCTAGCCTGACTTGACGAGGTTGATTAAAGGTGGGAATCTAGCGGCTCTGGAAATTCCTTACTATTGCCCACCGGTTAAAATAAAAAACCCTTTTACCTGAACGGTAAAAGGGTTTCAGAACGAATTCCTGGTCCCTTGTCTGCCCGCGCAGGTTTTTTAGGGTTAGGAATATACCCGGGTATTCTGACTTCCGTTTCGCCCTACTCTCCGCTCCTTCCCAGAACTTGTTCCAGTGGATCAAATGCGGATTTCGTCAACGGTTACAGCTGCGGGGCAGCGACGGTTTTTCACCGTCTTCCCCAAAGTATTTCCTTTTATGTTTACGTGTACAATATCCGGAATTAGCCTAAATCATTTTTTCAAATAGTGTCAAGTCTTTTTTTGCAATTTATGGACAAGGCGCAGCTCCAGTGGCTTTCGGCTCAACAGAGGTTTGATCTGTTTCCAGCGCCGGACTTGGTAGAGACAGATTTAATAGCTCCGCAATTTTCTTGGCTATATCCGTATTGTCATAACTTCCTGAGAATAGCTTTTCACCGGGACCTACAGCTTTGGTCATAACAGGCTGTTCGGTATGACCGAATGTAGTCCACTCTACTTTCGCCCGTTTACTTGTTATAATGCTCAGCGCGTCCAGGGTCGCAGACTTGGCAAACTTGCGTTTGGCCCTGTCTCCGTTTCCCGAAGGTTTGTCCTTAGCTGCTTTGGTCTGACTGTTTCTAAGCAATTCGGCTTCTTCTTCAGTCAATTTCAACCCTGCGGATTTCAGTATGGCGTCCTGTTGTTCAGGGTTGGTTTTGATCTTGTGTTCAATGTAGGCCAGGCTTCGCCTTATTGTTTGAAGAGGTACGGGATCAATAGAGAATTCTGTTCCCTCGATTTGAGGAGTCAACCCCCCTGTTTCGTGGTCCGCCGTCACTATTACCAACACATCAGGGTGAGCCTTTTGATAATTCAACGCCACTCCTACGGCAGCGTCAAAATCGATTGTTTCAACTATCATTGTCTTGAGGTCATGAGTGTGGCAGGCATGATCAATACGCCCACCTTCTATCATGATGAAAAAGCCTTTTGGATTTTTCCCTACGATGGACAGAGCTATTTTTGTCATATCGGCCAGGCTGGGCTGATCAGACAATGACTTAGAGCCCTGCCGATCAAGAATATAAGCCATGTTTGATTTGGAGAGCAATCCGAAGAGTTTGTCGACAGTTTCCGGATTCAAGGCTTTTAAGTCTGATCCATTCTCGACAAATCCGTAACCCTTTGCTTTCATTAGTTCAATGATATCTTTCTGGTCAGTCCTTTTACTTCCCTTTTGACTTGAGGGGATAAAATACGCCCCGCCTCCGCCTAAGACAACATCAGGCGAAAACTCCGGTAATTGTCCGGCAATGTAGGCTTCGCAGTCGCGACGGGCGGAACTGCTGTATATTGCTGCAGGCGTCGCATCAGTCAAACGTGTCGTGCTCACAACACCCACCGACAATCCAGCTCTTTTTGCGGCTACGGCAACATTAAATGCCTGGCGCCCATCAGGCAAAATGTTCAACTGCCCTGTATTTGTCTTGTGTCCTGAATAAAGAGCAGTGGCGGCCGCGGCTGAGTCGGTGACCTTTGAATTGGCCGCGTGCGTTGTGGTAAGTCCCGACGTTGCAATAGTATTGATTGCGAGATCCTTGCCCAAGATACGTTGAGCGTAAGCGCCGGCTGATTTAACCTGATTAATTCCCATCCCGTCTCCGATCATCAGGATTACTCCCTTGGCTTTCTCAAGGTGGTTAGATTCAGCATACGCGACGCAATTGATTGAAAATACTAGAACAATAGCGATTGCCGTGAATACGCGTCTTCTCAATGAACCCATAATTTTCTCCCTCAGAGATTGTGTTCTCGATCAAGTTGGATAAACACAAACAAATCTGTCCGCAGAGCATATTAATTTTTGAACTCCATTCGCACTGGCTATGCGACACTCATAAGTTACACCCGATCGGACCGAATAGCCAACTATTGACAATGTAGGCTGTTTGAAGCCATTGAAAAGAATATGGGGGGAAACGCAGATGAAAGGAAAGTGTCCCGCATAGCGCCTTACTATACCGACAATCTTATGCACAATCTGAAAGCCGAGCGTTTCTTCAAACCCAAAATGATCAATGGGCGAATGGCCTCCGCCGACGGACCCATCAAGACTTTTCCGCTACGGGGCATAAAAGACTCGCCTCCGTATCTCCATGATGGACGTCTGCTGACCCTTGAAGACACTGTGGAGTTCTTCAATCTTATCCAGGGGCTGAAATTGACTCCTGAAGAGAAAAAGTCCCTCACCGCATTCATGCGTGCCCTATAGGGGTATCTCTTTTAGTCTATTACCTTGCGAGAACTCTTTCAGTCCTCGCAAGGTTTCTGTCCAGTCTGGGCAATCATTTGAAATGTGAGTGGGACGCCTTTATATTTTCAATCCATAAATTTACGATTTTGGGATTCTCGGCTGTGCCTTTCATGACGCATTCCACCTCAAAGCCGTCCTTCGTCAGTATTGACTTCCAGCTATCCTTTTCATCCCCACACATGTCATTTTGGGCATGGTCCCCCGCCACCGCCATGAACGGCATAAGGAAAACCTTCTTGACACCATTTTTTTTGAGCTTCGGAACGACATCTTCCAGAGTAGGTTGCCCCTCTACCGTTGCAATGTAAAGGTTCGAATCCTTCCCCTGAGCATAGAAGTTCAATGCGGCGTAAAGAGCGTCAGCAGGCTGATGTTCTGAGCCATGTCCCATGAGCAATATGGCGTCGCCAGGCTTGCGGCTCTTGGGCGTCTGCTCCAGCATCGCATCAATCGCCGCTTCCATGTGCTTACGTGAAGACAAAAGTGGCCTGGCCACGAGAATCCGCCGATGATGACTGCCAGACATGTTCCTGAAAGCGTCCACATCCTTGTAAAGGTCGTGGAACTCCTCTCCCGGAATGGTGTGGAACGAGGCTACAACCACCCTGTTAAAACCGTCTTCCAAAATCTTGGCCAGCGCCACTGTTGGTGGGTCCAGTTTCACGCCCTGTTCGGAAAGCTTCTTCCTCACTATGCTCGAAGTGAACGCCCATCGGACTTCAAGCCCTGGAAATGCGCTCTTTACCTGAGATTCTATCTGATCAAAGGCTTTCCTCGCTTCCGGCACTGTGGTGCCAAAAGCTACCAGAAGGATCGCTTGCTTAACGGGCTTGCTATCTCCATGCTTTCCTGCAAGCGCTAAATTAGCCGAAAAAACAACCAAAAAGACCAAACAAATTGACAGAAAAATCTCTTTCTTTTTAAACATTGTCTCCTCCATCACCTTGTCCACGTTGGTATGAAGCTGAATATCCCGTGCAGGCAGGTCTTCTGGTTCACGGATCAGTCTACTGGCCGTCCCTTCCCGGAGAGTCTGAGTTCTCCAGTGGATCTTCACGGCTTTCGTCCCCGTTCACAGCGGCGGGTCCACTCCCGATTCTCACGGGATTCCCTCTTGGTCCCTTCAGGAACCTGCACGGATATTTTACTTGCAATCCATGATGTCTCATTAGCCGGTTCGAAATCTGTTGTCAATCCGACGATTTTAGTCCTTTTTATCGGAGGCCCCTCAGCAGGTCGGTCAGCGGTGACCGTGGTCGTGCTCGCCGTGCTCACCGCTGTGATCATGGTCATGCTTCAGTTCATCTTGAGCGTCGTGCTCATGGTCATGAGCGTGTTTATGTTGGTGTTCATGCTCGTGAACCATTTCTTCGTGCGTATGCTCGTGGGAATGTTCGTGTTCATGCTCGTGAACCATTTCTTCGTGCGTATGCTCGTGGGAATGTTCGTGTTCATGCTCGTGCTTTCCTTCCATTGTAAGCTCCTTATATAAGTAGTGATATGACTGATGTAGTTCTAAACTACATTTCAAGCCCATCCAGGTTTGCCGCCCGCATCTGTCCTTCTTTAATATGAATCAGCTTGTTGGCTGTTCGTTTAACAAAATCCCGGTCGTGTGAAATAATCATGTAACCCAGACTGGATTCTTTTAGATTTTCGATCAGACGGTCAGTGGTTTTTTCATCCAGACCCGTAGTTGGTTCATCCAGAATCAGGAATTCCGGATTCATGGCCAGAACAGTGGCCAGAGAAACCAGTCTCTTTTCTCCTCCCGAGAGCTTATAGGTGATTCGGTCTTCAAATCCCGAGAGTTTTAGCGATTTCAGAGTGCCGGCCACTGTCTTCTTCGCCTCTTCAGGACTCTGCCCCATGTTCAACGGACCGAAGGCCACATCTTCAATCACCGTAGGACAAAAAAGCTGGTCATCAGAATCCTGGAATAAAAACCCTATCCTGCCACGAATTTCCGCAAAATCAGATTCCGTGGTCCTGGTTTCTCCAAGGATCCTGACTTCTCCTGATTTTGGCCGCAACAACCCCATGATGATATGACACAAAGTGGTCTTTCCACATCCGTTGGAACCCAGCAAACCTAACCTATCTCCGGGCTCAATACTCAGATTCAACCCGTTGAATATCAACTGGGAACCATATCCAAAGTGAATGTCCCGCAACTGGATCATTTCGCCACCATTAAGAGGATGGTGAAAGCCAGGCTCGAACTACCCACGGCGTAATCATAACGCTTCATCTCATAGTGATGCAGAATGTAAAATTTCCCCTTGAAACCTCGGCATCTCATGGCCTGAAGAATCCTTTTGGATCGATTGAAACTCCTGATTAACAGCATGCCCACCAAATAGGAGTAAGCGCGATAAGTCCGTATGTTGGTTTTGGGTTTGAATCCACGCATCTTCATGGCGTTGCTCAGTCGGTGATATTCATCGTTGATCACATGGATGTACCGGAAACAGAAGAAAAACAGGTGAACAAGCTTGTCAGGGACCCACAGGTGACTCATGGCATGCACCAGAGTAAAAATCTGCGATGTCCCCAGGAGGGCAAGAGCCATGAGAATGATCGAGTTGGATTTCAAAGTAATCAGAAACGCCTGGTAAATCCCCTCTCTTTGTATGGTCAGCGGTCCTATGGAGTATACGGTTTCTCCGGGCGCACTGAATGGCAGAAAAAGCCATAAAAAGAGAACAAAGGTGTTTACAATCGCAAGACGCTCCGTCACTTTCCCAAAATCAAGCCTGGCGCAAACTAGCAGGAATGCCGGAAGAATAAGACTTATCGCCGTCATCTCGATATGATTGTTCAAGGCGACTACAACAGAGAAAACGAGCGTTACGACAATTTTTACCCTGGGGTCGAGATTGTGTACCCAGGATTTTCCTGATGCAAATTCTTCCATATCCATGTTAACGTTTTATCCTCATTGGTAATTCAGTTTAGAAAGATTGTGTCCAAGCGGAGGCCGTCAAACCTTAGTTCAGGCCCATCGTCATTGTGTGGCAAGTAGCGCGTTCGTCACTTTCCTGGCTTTCGTTTGAAGCTCCAAAAGAAGGCGGCTATTCCACCCAGACCCAGGATCCAGCCGATTCCCCCAATTATGTCCGTCATCTTGGGACCGCTGAATTTATCTTCCAGAAGAAGTTTTTCCAGTTTTGCTTGTTTTTGATACAGAGGAGCCAGTTTATCATCCATAAGTGTTCCGATGCTTCTTAAAAGCGCCTTTTCATCCAAAGGCGGCGTCACGGCCACAGTTGTTTTTTGCGACGAAACCGCCTCCGATTTATCGGGATTGGAAGCGTCATTTTCGGCACTCGCGCTAGACATCCCCGTGAAACATAAAGTAACGGCGATTGCTAAAATAGTAACCCCCAACCTGGGGAAGACCGGGCCGTATGATATTCTTGTTTTCATTTTGGCTCCTCAAAGCATTTCCGGTTGAACCTTCAATATAAACTCAACAACAAACACGGTTATCAAACCTTCTATGATCATGACCGGGATGTGGGCCAGGACTACCAGTTTGGCCGCTGAATCCATCGATTCCCCAAGGGCGACCACAAGGCAAACCGCAACGAGTAACCCGGAAAGCAAAATAGCGCCTGCGCCTGCAACAAACTCAGAGATTACGCGCACCGCCAAACGCGGACTCTTGATAAAATATCGGCAAATAAAACCCATGATTACCGCTGGGAATGCCATGTTGAATGTGTTCACGCCCAGTGTGGTAATGCCACCGAACTCGAAAAGAACTCCCTGGAGAGCAAGCCCTACAAATATTGCCGGGAAAGCCATCCAACCGAGCAACACCCCACATAGTCCGTTAAGTATAAGATGCGCTGTGGAAGGCCCTATTGGGACATGTATAAGAGACGCAACAAAAAAGACCGAAGATAAAACAGCCACTTCAGGCAATTTTTCATAATCCATTCTTTTTAGGCCAATAGCAAGTCCGGCAAACGTCAGTACAGCGCCTGCGCCAAGGACTGGAGCGGATAAAACCCCTTCGGAAATGTGCATAGTTCACCAGCCTGTATGAATCAAAACAACCGCCTGGATCGTGAATCGTTATAACTTTAAGAAAGCGCTAAAAACCAACCTAAGACGGGGGGAGTTTTTCAGTTTGATCAATTTCTGACGCCTAATTTGCGTGCCGGCAACTGCAATATTACTTTATACACTTTAGTGGCATCAGTCAAGAAAATCATAAATGGGTGTCTTTCATGTCCTGGAGCATTTTAAATTTGCTTGACAGACCTTAGTGAGCTTTATAAAAGTATATTAGAGATGCCTAACTTAGATAGGTCAAATGCCAACCCCGTAAAGGCGATTAGAGTTCCGCCTTTGCCAAGGAGTTAACCATGAACCCACGAAACTCAAAGAGAAGATGTTACGAGTGCCCGCCTTGCCGTCACAGAAGATGCATGAATTCTGAAGCCGTAAAATTGTCCGAATACATGCCTGGACAAAGAGGAAAAGTTGTTGAAATTGATGGAGATGCGGATTTCAGATTGAGGATGATGGAAATGGGTTTTGTTCGTGACACCGACATAGAGGTAGTGAAATTCGCTCCCTTATACGATCCAATGGAATTCGTAATCAAGGGATATCACTTAGTGCTTAGGCGAGAACAGGCTGAGGACATCCTGATGGAAAAACCCGGGAAAGCTTCCGGAGGGAGCCATGAATAATAAGTTGGTAGTTGCGCTCGCAGGGAATCCTAATGCCGGAAAGACCACAATTTTTAACGCATTTACGGGAGCGAGACAACACGTAGGTAATTGGCCTGGTGTAACTGTTGAAAAAAAAGAGGGAACTCTCAAGCACAGGGATAAGAGCATTCACGTTGTCGATCTCCCTGGAACCTACTCTCTAACCGCGTTTTCCCTTGAAGAAATCCTAGCCCGAAACTTCCTGGTCGATGAAAGTCCCGACATAGTTATCAATGTCGTGGACGCTTCCAACCTTGAACGTAATTTGTATCTTACAGTGCAGTTGCTGGAAATGGGATGCAAGGTGGTAATTGCCCTCAACATGATTGATGAGGCCACCTCCCAGGGTATAAAGATCAATACCCATGAACTGGCGGAGTTGTTAGGGGTCCCGGTTGTAGCGACGAACGCCAAGAAGGGGGTCGGTCTGGAGAAATTGCTGGATACCGTGATCGGAGAGATTTCTGACCCCGAATCTCAAAATGACAACCTGTCATTTAACTATGGTGTTGAACTTGAAGAGGAGCTTGGAAAAATCGAGTCTGAACTTGATAAAGCGGGTATTCATGATAAGTTTCTGTCGAACAGGTGGCTGTCTTTAAAACTACTCGAGGGAGACCCTGAAGTCTCCAAGAAAATACTGGCAATTTCAGATTCTTCCGAAATATTCAATCAGGTTACAGAAAGCGCCAAGCATCTCGAAGATATATTTGGAGATACCCCCGGAATATTACTTGCTGACGCGCGTTACGGTTTTATTACAGGGGCAATCAAAGCTGCGGTCCATGTTGATCGAAAGGATCGTGTTGACATTAGCCGGCGAATAGACAAGTGGCTCACGCAACGATTTCTGGGGCCAATCTTGATGCTCGCTGTCTTATACCTGGTATATGTGTTTACTTTCCAGGGCAGCGAGCCTGTGGTGGAATATTTCCAGAAGTTTTTTAAGTGGCTTGGCTCAACGGTTTCGGACATCATTCCTGATGGATTGCTAAAATCTCTTGTGGTTAGCGGTATTATTGATGGTGTCGGCGGCGTTCTAGGTTTTACTCCCCTAATAGCCTTCATGTTTTTCATGATTGCAATCCTGGAGGACACCGGGTATATGGCGCGAATAGCGTTCATGATTGATAGGGGCCTGAAAAAATTTGGACTTCATGGGGCTTCATTGCTGGCTCTGATGGTTTCCGGGGGAATTGCCGGCGGTTGCGCGGTTCCGGGCATAATGGCGACCAGGACAATGAAAGAGCCAAAAGAGCGCCTTGTAACTATTCTGGTGGCGCCGTTAATGAATTGTGGCGCAAAACTACCGGTTTATGCTCTTCTTATCGGCGCATTTTTTACAGAATCAAAAGCCGGCGTGATGTTCTTGCTGACCATCATCTCCTGGATGATGGCCCTAATTGCCGCAAAGATTATTAGGTCAACCGTCCTTAAAGGCCCTTCCGCTCCCCTTGTGCTTGAGCTTCCACCTTATCGGATTCCGACTTTTAGGGGTCTTCTTACCCACACGTGGGAAAGAACCTGGATGTACGTTCGCAAGGCTGGAACCACGATCCTTGCAGTCTCAATTGGTATTTGGGCCATGATGACATTCCCGGGCCTTCCAGCGGACAGGCAGTCCGAATTTGAGCAACAATTAAACGTCGCCACCCAGACTTTCCTCGCAGAATCCGGAGTCAACGAATTCTTCTCTTCACCTGAAGACGTTCAGAAGTTTGAGGACTTTCAAAAACTTCTTCAGGGCAAAGACATGGCGGAACACGGGAAACCCGATCCTAAAAACGCTGCGCTGGTCAGTGCGCTTCAGGAATTGAAGACTGTCGGTAAGACCTCGACAGGGGTTGATTCATCGGCTTTGAAGGTTGCAAGCGCTTATCACAAATTCAGCAAGGCCCGTTCGGAGATAGAACATTACCAGCAGCAGGAGAAAATTCACCACACTGTCGCCGGTAGGATGGGAACCACGCTGGAATATGTAATGGGCCCTCTCGGGTTTAACTGGAAGATCAACGTAGCCCTGGTCGGAGGTTTTGCAGCCAAGGAAGTCATTGTAACCACTTTGGGAACCGCTTTCAGTCTTGGCGAGATCGATCCCGAAGAGGCAGGGGATTTGGCGGAACAGCTAAAAAATGAACCTGGATGGAATCCTTTGCAGGCATTCACGCTCATCATGTTCGTGATGCTCTATGCGCCATGTTTTGTTACCCTTGTAGTAATCAAACGAGAAACTGGAAAATGGCGCTGGACTTTTTTTGCAATGCTCTACACCACAATCCTCGCTTATGTAGTGGCTTTAGCCGTTAGGTCGGTCGGATTGTTTTTCGGTATAGGGGTGTGATTACAGCACGCTGACACGGGTCTCAATCATGGAAGCGCTGATTGTAAACTCTTTTGTTACAAACACGCAAAGACAGCGCCACTCCCTCTAGGAGTTGTGGTTATATCGATACAAACTAGGGGTTTCCTGGGGTGTGTTGGACTAAAAATTCCTCGAGGGATTTGGCGTTGGCCATGAACAGAATCCTGGTTCAGTGGCCAATTACGAGGGACGTTGTGTCACTACCCCGTGTAAAGGAGCCATAGCATCAGACCGTTGGCACTTGACTTCGATTGCATCAGGTCGTGAGGTATCGATGAAATTTCCAACCAATCGAGCTAGATTTAACTGATCAGACATAGGAGAAGATCTCGAATTCCGTTGATTTCATCTCCCGTGACCTTGGGATCAAAAAGCATACAAGCACCTGACAAGTCTGCTGCCTCTCGTCGGAGGCTTAATCCGCCAAGACTCTCACGAGGTTCAAATATTATCTAAGACGGACTGCTACAAAACTATTGACGAAAATTACTCTTGAGAACATACATATACTATGTATAAGTATATAAGGAGAACATGAAATGGCGCTCTGCGGAGAGGATCACAAGAAGGTTGCGGACAGAATAAGCCGCATTGCGGGACAAGTCAGTGGAATAGGAAAAATGGTTGAGGATGATCGCGATTGCCTAGACGTGCTTAAACAGATTGCCGCTGCAGTGGGCGCTTTACGATCTGTGGGCATGGTGATCCTAGAAGATCACCTCAAAGGTTGCGTTGCAGTTGCAATTAGGAACGAGTTCAACGAGGAAGAATTGATCAAGCAAGTGATCGACATATTCTACAAATTCACAAAATAGGAGAGAAGTTATGATCGGACGTTTCGCTAATCTTGGAGTATATCGCGAACTGGCGCAGTCCAGAGAGATGTACAGGATTGCGCTGGGTGGATTCATAGGGCTGGCGGGATATTTATGGAATGACCAGAATGGCGCCGAGACTACTTTGGGACAGGCGCTCATTCTTGCATCCCTATCAATCAACGGATTGCCGATTATTTGGGGTGCATTGAAAGGTCTATTCCAGCGCAAAGTCAACGTGGATGAACTGGTAAGTCTTGCAATCATTGCCAGCCTGTTACAGGGGGAACTTGTAACAGCGGTAGTGGTGAGTTTCGTCATGATGTTTGGATCGCTGATTGAAGAGGTCACAACTGGCGCCGCTCATAGGGCCATTCAATCTCTCATCAGCATCCATCCCGAAACGGCCACGATTCTTGTGGATGGCAAAGATCTTGTCACTTCTGTGGCAAACGTGAAGATCGGGGACATCATTCTGGTCAAACCAGGCGACCGGATACCTGTGGACGGTATTATCAGAGTCGGCTCTACCGCCGTCGACGAATCCTCCATGACCGGAGAATCCATTCCTAAGGACAAGACTGCTGGCAACAGTGTTCACGCTGGAACGCTGAATCAAAGTGGAGTCATTGAAATTGAAGCAAAAGCGGTAGGAGAAGATACGACGCTGGGAAGAATGATCAGACTTGTCTCGACCGCTGAGAACTTTAAACCGACAACTTTAAGATTCATCGACAGGTATGCCGCATGGTTTACGCCCACCATCATTGTGTGCGCCGGTATTGCCTGGTGGTTTACTGGGGATGCGGCTCGCGCCATTACGGTCTTGATCGTTGGTTGTCCTTGCGCACTAATACTCGCAGCCCCCACTGCGATTGTC
>DYRE01000366.1 GCA_020718965.1 Desulfomonile tiedjei | reverse complement strand
TCAGGAAGACTGCGATCTTCACCGCCGTCTACTCGTCCCATGACCCCCCAAATAGTCACAGAAATCCCTGTTCTCCTGGGCTTGAGTCGTAGATTCTTACGCAGTGAAGCAATAGAAATTAGTATTATGGAGTTGAATATCATGCCACGAATAGCGTGTCAACAAAAAACATGCTATTTTTTGTTGTTTCATGGTATTGGACCCATTTCAGTCGCAACTGGTTTCTTGGATTTTCCGGCAATGATTGATATGTTGTATTCAACAGTTCCGTTTCTCCTGCGTAAACTTCTTGCTCTTAAAAAACTCAGGCAGGATTGGTTATATTATGATCAAAAAGAAAATCTGCATGCTTGGCGTCTTTGCTGTCGGGAAGACAAGCCTGGTGCAACGTTTCGTTAAAAGCATATTTTCCGACAAATACCTGACCACTGTCGGGGTAAAAATTGACAAGAAGACACTCGATATTAACGGCGCAACTGTGGATTTGATGCTTTGGGACCTGCAGGGTGAGGACGAATTTCAGGAGTTGCAAGTATCCTATCTAAGGGGAACTTCGGGTTACTTCCTTGTGGCCGATGGGACTCGGGCTTTTTCATTTGATCGGGCGATGTTACTAAAGGAAAAAGTTGACAAAGTGGTAGGAGATGTTCCCTTTGTTATTCTGATCAACAAAGCGGACCTGACAGATCAATGGGAACTGGAAGACCAGAAGGTTGATGAGGTTTTGGCCAGAAACTGGCATGTGATGAAAACCAGCGCAAAAACGGGCGAAAATGTTGAGAACGCTTTCAAAACCCTTACTATGATGACCCTGGAGAAATAAATTCCCGGTCTACCTCCATTAGTTCTGATTCACATCATGGCGCTGAACTTTGAAAAGCGCTCTGTCGCTTTTTGTTTTGTCGATAAAGATAATAAAATTGAAAGATGTGGGGGAATCCTCGGGACGTATGGCCTGGAAGACCTGCAGGAAGGTCAGTTTGCAGACGATGTCTTCCCCTTTATTGAAGAGATGTCCCAAGGGGCACGGCAATCCCGGTTAATGCGTCACGTGGCAATAAAACCAGGCATTTTTGCGGATGTTCATTTAATTTTTGATGAAAAAGGATTGTGGATAGTTTTGCTGGACGCCACTCCAGAGGTAGAACGGTTAGCGCTCATGCAGCAGAGAGGAAATGAGGCCAACCTTCTCCGGGAGAAAATCCACCAACTTAACCTTCAGCTTGAAGCCGCAAACTCTACCATCGAAAAATTACAGGATGATATCAGGAAAATAACCAGAGATAACTGATTCCCAGCTCACTCTTCATTAATACCAGAACAAAAAATGGTCCCATAAGTTAAACCAGTCAGCTAATCATGTTTGACGTCATCATTTATTAAGACCTGAAACGACACACGACGGTTCAAAGCCCGGCCTTGTTCCGTATCCGCGCTGGAAATTCGCTGTGTGGAACCTTCCGCCTCCAGAGACAGTTGCGTCGATGGGATGCCCTTTGTGTTTAGCAGATCAACAATGGAGGCGGCCCTGGATCGACTAAGCCGCAGGTTTTTTTCTTCAGACCCGGCCTGGTCCGCATGACCTGAAACAATTATATGCAGCGGAATGCCGGCGGTTTTTGCGACCCGGGCCGCTTCCCTGATGTTGCCGGCTACCTGATCAACGGACTCCAACTGTTCTTTAGATGGATTATAAGCATTGTCCCTGAAGAATATTTTCTGAGATTCAATCTTTGATTTGAGATTATCCAACTTAACAATATCAAGATCGACAAGATTGTCTTCTTTCCAGCATGGAAATCCTGACGCTAATCTTGACCATTGTCGAAATTCCCCAATCCACCTGTGAGCCGCGGCCCCTGAAATAACTATGCAACCGTCTTCGACTCTCATTAAGATCGTATTCTCTGGCTGAAGCGCCTTTTTCATACGCTCCAGGGTAAGGTAAGGATCCATGGACTGGTATGGCTCCCAATGGAAGACAATGTTAAGTTCATCTGAATCCATTGACTTTAAAAGGTCCAGAGGATTCCGGGCCAATGGATCCAGGAATCCTGAAATCTTATATTGGCCGTGACTGTCATCGACCGATGTTATTACTACGCCTCGTTCATTTTTTAGCGCCTGAGCAAACTCATTGAACACCTGGCGCTTTTTCGAATCGGGGTCAATCAGTTTATCAGTCTCGAACGTCGCAATCCCTGGTAGCGCCTTGGCAATTCTTTTGGCCTCGAACTCCCAATCACGCGAGGCAGTACCCTCAGCGCTCAAAACCCCTTTCTTCAGACTAAGTGATACCGTATCAGGGGGATTGAGGACCCTTTTTGCCCTCTCAAGAACAATTCCCTCACTTAGGGCCTGATAAGGAGTCCACTGAAAAATCACGTCTTCCGGGTCAATCCCGGCTTGTTTCACCAAAGCCTCAGGGTCTATGGCAAATTCATCTTTCAGACCCCGAACA
>DYRE01000039.1:3057-11874 GCA_020718965.1 Desulfomonile tiedjei | reverse complement strand
ATACATGGACATTCAATAATATGTCTTCTGATTTGCTTACAAAACTGAAAATAGGGTCTGGGTTAAAGAATGCGTCGAGGCGCTCCTTTCCACGCTTCAGAACAATTCTGTTCCTAGTCCTGTTTATGGCCGTGTCCACAATTGGCGGATACTTAATATGGATTTACTGGTTGAGACCTCCACTGGAAGTACACGTGGTAAAAGCCTCCATGACTTTTCCTGCGCGGGCACTTACAATGCTCAACGCCAGTGGTTATGTGGTTGCGCAACGAAAGGCGGCTGTTTCATCCAAAGCCACAGGTCGCATTGAGCGACTTTACGTTGAAGAGGGCAAATCTGTAAAGAAAGGGGACGTTGTAGCGGAACTTGAAAACGATGATCTTGGAGCCGCCCTGGATGAAGCTAAGGCGGGTCTAAGTGTAGCCAGGGCCGATCTTAACAACGCGGACGCTGAACTGGAAGACGCGACACTCAATTACAACCGCCAGAAATCTCTAAAAGAATCAGGAGCAGTTTCTGAGCAGGCCCTGGATTCATCAGAAGCCCGTTTTAAAAAAGCTACAGCCGCAGTTCGATCCTCAAAATTTCGTGTTGACAAAGCGGAGGCGTCTGTAAAAGTGGCCGAGGTAAATCTGGAACAGTCCTTTATCCGAGCCCCTTTTGACGGTGTGATCCTCACCAAGAGCGCAGAGGAAGGAGAAGTTGTAGCGCCATTGGGAGCTTCACTTAACGCGAAGGCCTCGGTTGTTTCCATGGCTGATATGAATTCTTTGATGGTTGAGGTAGATGTCTCGGAATCCAGCCTGGAAAAGGTCAAAGTCGGCGCTCCTGGGGAAATTCGTTTGGACGCTCTGCCAAAAGACAGATTCAGCGGCCTGGTTCACATGATCGTTCCGACTGCCGACCGATCCAAGGCGACAGTCCTCACTAAAGTAAGGTTTAACAACATCAATGAGAAAGTGCTCCCGGAAATGAGCGCCAAGGTAGCTTTTCTCTCGAGGCCTTTGAATGAAAATGAAACCCAGCCTTTCCTTGGGATTCCAACGGGGTCGATAGTCAATACGGCCAATGAGCCTTTTGTGTTTAAAGTTCAGGAAAACAGGGCGGTTACAACGCCAGTGAAGACCGGTGGCGTATGGGGGGAAACAACAGAAGTGATTGAAGGTTTGAAAGAAGGAGACCTCGTAATAATTAAACCCAGTCCTCAACTTAACAACGGACGACGAATCAAGATCAAGGAGTAGCTACACTTCCTGTGACAAAACCTGTTCTGGTAACAATTGAAAACCTGACAAAATCCTATAGACGAGGAGCCCAGGAAATAAGGGTGTTAAACGATGTGAGTCTTACTGTCAGGCGGAGTGAGTTTCTAGCTCTAATGGGCCCTTCAGGATCAGGAAAAACTACCCTGTTAAATCTTATAGCGGGAATTGACCGTCCGGATAGTGGCAGACTTGTGGTTGGCGACACGGACATTGTGAAATTAAGTGAGTCGGAACTTAGTAAATGGAGGGCCTCCAATGTTGGATTCATATTTCAGTTTTACAATTTAATTCCAGTCCTCAACGCACTGGAAAATGTTGAGCTTCCGTTGTTGTTGACCTCTCTTTCAAGATCTGAGCGCCGTGATCACGCGACGGCGGCGCTGGAGGCCGTTGGCCTGGCCGACCGACTGGATCACCGCCCTGGAGAGCTTTCCGGGGGTCAACAGCAGCGGGTAGCCATAGCTCGGGCAATTGTAACTGATCCGCTTCTGATCGTAGCAGACGAACCAACCGGGGATCTCGACAGGAAATCAGCCTCGGATGTCATGGATTTATTGGGTCAACTCAACGGCGAATTTGAAAAGACAATAATAATGGTAACTCACGATCCAAGAGCGGCTAAGAAATCAGAAACGGTTCTGTACCTCGACAAAGGGGTCCTCGCCGAATCAATTAAGAACGGTTTCTAGAAGCCGATCCAACGCACGGATTCATTGAGACCAGCCCTTTCAGACTTGAACCGGTTAATAGGGGAATTTGGATCCGCGTACCCCATGGCCACCGAAATAACCAGTTTTTTGGATTCAGGAATATTAAGGGCATCCTTGATTTCATCTTCATAGGATGTGACGAGTCCGACCGGACAGGTTCCTATCCCGTACGCGTGAGCGATCAGCACGAAATATCCGAGAAAAATACCGATATCTGTCATCCTTTCGGAAGGAAAGCTTTTGTCTATGAACACAAGCATCACCGCAGGGGCTCCATAAAACTTGAGACTACCAGTGTTCACAAACGTTTTGAAATCCACACCCGTTTCCTCGACAAGAGGCGTCATCCCTTCGGCGGCGATTCTGGCCCGGTCTATAAAAAGTTCGGGGATTTTCCCCGTTGCGCCTGGACCACAGGTAATCTGCCGCTCCTTGAAGCTTTTTAACAACTTGCGGGAAAGTCTTTCTCTCTCATCATTAGATAACAGGTGTATCTCCCATGGCTGCATGTTGATAGCTGATGGAGCGTTGGCCGCGTCCTTAAGGATTTTTTCCAGGGTTGATTTTTCAATTGGTCTTCCATCAAAACTTCTCACGCTTCTGCGTTGTCTTACACTTTCAAGTAGATCCATGTTAAATCGCTCCGATGTAAATTAATCCGATAGCCTAAAGGGCCAACGAATCAGTCTGCTTGCCCAATCCAGGCAAAATGGGTATAAATCGTTAAACTTTTTTGAAGCGCATGCGCGAGTTTAAAATCCAGCATTAACAATGATAACACTAAAGGCGTATCCAGGAGCAACAATTCCGGTGAAAAGAAATTTATTGTGGATTCTCGGATGGATAGTGATAATTGTCGCATCAGTGACAACATCGACATGGGCGGATGATTTCATAGATATTTTCAGAGCGGGCCAGCAGGCCGAAGAGTCAGGTTCATTGGATCAAGCCCTAACTTATTATTCGGACGCCGTCAAGATAGCTCCGCAATCTTCCAGGGCGTGGGCCAAAAGAGGTGAGGCTTACCTCAAAAAGGGAGAACCAAGATTGGCGATCAAGGATCTGACTCGTGCCGCCAAACTTGACCCTGCTTACGCGCCTGCTTTCGTACGTCTTGGATTCGCATACAATGCGGTAAATGAATACGCAAGAGCGATCGAAGCGCTCGACGCGGCTATAAGGCTGGAGCCCTCATCTTCGGAAGCGTTGAACACAAGAGGCTTCGCCTTTAATGGGCTTAACGATTACGATAGGGCGATAAAAGATTTCGATAGCGCTATAGCGCTGAATTCTAATGACGCCAGATACTACAACAACAGGGGATTTGCGCTGAATGGCAAAAACCGTTTTGAATTGGCGATAAAAGATTTCGATAAAGCTATAGAACTCGATAGTTCTAACTCCATGGTCTACAACAACCGGGGAGTGGCGTTTATGCGACTTAAGAAATTCGACAGGGCTCTGGAGGATTTCAACAAAACTATAGAAATGAACTCCCGGTTTGCTTCAGCTTACCACAATCGTGGTATGGCCTACAGCGGAAAAGGTCGACATGAAAAAGCGGTTGAAGAATTCAGCAAAGTCATTGAGATGAATCCTGACTCCCCTGTCCTTTATAAGGACAGGGGAACGGCGTACTCCAAGCTTGGGGAATACGAACTTGCAAAAAAGGATTTTGAGAAATCTGTCGAACTCGACAAAAGGTTTGCTCCAGGTTATTCCGGTTTAGGATTGTTGATGGCCACGGCCAAGGACGATAGACTTCGAAACCCTGCTATGGCGAAGAGATTAGCCGAAAAGGCGGTATCTTTAGGGGATCCTCCTTCCCCAGAATTGACCAGGAATCTTGCGGAAGTTCTTAAAGCAATCAACGAACAGGGGGCTGCCATCCTGACTTTACGCAAAGCGATCGCCATGGATCCTTCGAACACGGAATTCAGGGAATTGCTTCAGGAATGGGAAAAGACTCCAGCGAGTACCGTGACTGTCAGGACACATCACACGGGTACAAAAGGGTTTACTAACCTTTGGTGAAGCGATGGTCTTACGAGCAAGAGAGGAAACTTTGGCGGAAAGCAGCGACCGTATTTCAGAATACTTGAACTTGAGAATGGACTTCGGAGGAGTAAAATCCAGCAACCCAAGGAAGGAAACTACAAAGTCAAGGGTCAACAAGGCTTTTGAAAGTCTCCCGAGAGATGTTCTGGATCTGTTCCTTAAGGGGGCAAGGAATTTGCAAATTAAGATTATTCCGGACCCAATTCTTCCTTTCGGAATGAAAACAAGATCTGAGTCTTATTTGGGCGAGCTAATTTATACCCTAACCGTTTGTGATGAAACTCAAGACTGGCAGGAAGATCACTTTTTAGGATCTTTTCTACGTGAATTGGGTCATGTGGTGGCAATGCTTCCACCCGAATGTGAATGGCCTACTGACAGGGGAGCAAGGGCGAGATTCCGGGAACTAGCTGAATGTAAGGCTGATGCTATGGTCTGGAAATGGGGTCTCCGTCACTATGATATAATCTATTTGAGCGCTACCTATCCATCCCACTGGGTAGACAAGATTGTCAATGATATTAGTCTGATGCTTGTTTGTGACTTGAAACCTGAATGACATCAGGCTTCAAGTGTCAGAGACGCAACCATTGGTTTTCAAGTTCTTTGTTGAATCTCAAACTTCTATATACCTAGCATATCAAGCGCGATCCGGGTCACGTTTGCCTCATTAAATCCATAAAGAGACAAAACCTGTGAACCGGGCGCGGACGCTCCGAATGTTTCTATTGAAACAATCTTTCCCCTGGTTCCGACCCATCTTTCCCAGCCTAGTGAAGACCCAGCCTCTATAGCGAGGCGTTTTTCAACAGACGGCGGCAATACCTTATCCTTGTAAGCCTGTGACTGTTTCTGGAATAAGTCCCAACTTGGTATCGAAACGACTCTGGAAGAAATTTTATTTTTGCTGTAAAGAGCTTCCTGCGTTTTCAGAGCTAGATGCACTTCTGATCCGGAAGCGATTATAATTATTTCAGGTTCATTCTGGCCAACGTCTGAAAGCACGTAAGCCCCCAGTTCCAGCAGTTCAGCCGGCGCCAGTTTACTTCTGTCCAGAACAGGAAGATTCTGCCTTGTAAGAACTAACGCCACCGGGCCTCTGGATTTGAGAGCGACGCGCCAAGCCTCCGCAGTTTCATTTGCATCAGCCGGTCTGATAGTCGTCAAAACTGGAATAGACCTGAGTGCGGCCAACTGTTCTACAGGTTGATGGGTCGGACCATCTTCGCCGACAGCGACACTGTCATGGGTGAAAACAAATATCGAATGAATATTCATCAATGAAGCCAACCTGATGGCGGGTTTGAGATAGTCGCTGAAAATGAAGAAGGTGGCTGCGTACGGTATGACTCCGCCATGTAGGGCCATGCCGTTAACAATTGCGCCCATGGCAAATTCCCTGACCCCGAAGTGAATATTTCGACCAACTGAGTTATCTGGGCCTTGGGCCGATTCACCAGAGATCATTGTCTTGGTAGATGGCGCCAGATCCGCGGAACCACCCAAAATATTGGGAACTCTCCTGGCTATTGCGTTAAGAACCTTGCCTGAAGAAACCCTGGTAGCTTCTGGTTTGTCGTCCGTTTTGAATACAGGGATTTCGGAATCCCAGTTCTGGGGAAGCTCTTCCCGTATTTGGCGGAAGAATCTTTGGGCGTTTTCAGGAAACCTGGATTCATAGTCTCTTGCCAGGTTTTTCCAGTTCTCTTCCGCTGCTTGTCCTTTAATCATCCACGACTTGAAATGGTTTCTAACTTCCGGGGGAACATAAAATGGTTCTTCAGACGGCCAGCCCAAAGTTTCTTTGGTAGATCTAAGCGCTTCTTCTCCAAGTGGCTCGCCGTGAGCCGAAGCGCTGTCCTGTTTTGGACTTCCATAGCCAATGTGTGTCTTGACCATGATGAGAGAAGGGTGAGCGGTTTCCTCACGGGCTTGCTGAACGGCGGCGTGAATAGCGTCAAGATTGTTCCCGTCGGAGATCCGTATAACCTGCCACCCATAGGCCTGGAAGCGTGCTCCCACGTTCTCTGAAAACGCCAGCGCCGTGCTTCCTTCAATTGAAATTGCATTGTCATCATATAGATAGATGATTTTACCCAGATTCAGATGGCCCGCCAGTGACGCCGCTTCAGACGCGACTCCTTCCATAAGGTCACCATCGGAGACAATCGCGTAGACATGATGGTCAACGAGAGGCAGTTCAGGTTTGTTGAAATCAGACGCGAGAAAGCGTTCGGCAATCGCCATCCCGACTCCCATGGCAAAACCCTGGCCAAGAGGTCCGGTGGTCGCTTCGACCCCCGGTGTCAATCCATATTCAGGATGTCCTGGGGTTTTACTCTTCCACTGGCGGAAATTCTTGATTTCATCGAGTGACAGGTCATAGCCTGACAAGTGAAGCAAAGCGTATTGCAAAGCTGAGCCGTGACCGGCTGAGAGTATAAAACGGTCTCTATTGGGCCAATCCGGATTGGATGGACTAAATTTCAAGAAACGGGTCCAGATGACATACGCCATAGCCGCAGCGCCTAGAGGCAGTCCCGGATGCCCCGAATTGGCCTGCTGAACCATGTCTATAGATAACGTTCTAATCGTGTTTATACATAACTGGTCTATAGAATCCCCTGACAAGCTCATAGCAACATTCCTCGAGATTGAAAGTATTACTGTGAGATGATAACCGATTAGAACGTCATTTCTCAATCAATTTGTGGCCAGGAGAGACAGCATTCTTTTGGGATCATTTGTCGGGGTCTCACATGCGTAATTACGGCAAACGTATATGGTAGCCTTATCATTGATCATTTCGAAATTAACAAGATATGGGGCAATCTCCAATATCTCAGGGGATTCGGAATCGCAGGTTCTGAATATCAATACCTTGTTGGGCGCATAGATCTTGTTGAGACTTGTCATAATATTTTTCATGTCATCGGATTCAAGATGCCCGACAAGAGCTATTTCAAAAGACGGCCCAAGAGTAAAATCGACAAAAAGCAGAAATTGGGTGTAGGCTGACGGGAATTTCTTAACTGTCGATGAGAATGCTCCAGCCATAATGGAAGCCATTGATTCGAGTTCCGAAGAGCCTGTGAATCTGGAAATTTTGAGGATGTTCATCGCTGCGATTGAATTTCCTGATGGCGTCGCTCCATCATAAATTTCCTTCTGGCGCACCAGTAGTTCTTCTCCATCATTTGCGGTAAAAAAGAACCCACCGGTTTTGTCATCCCAGAATCTTCTCAAGCAGTCAGCATTCAGTTCCACCGCTATTTTCAGATACTTTGGGTCGAAAGAAGCTTCATAAAGCTCCAGGAGTCCCCAGATAAAGAAAGAGTAATCGTCGATGTGCGCGGACAAGCCTGATTCTCCCTGACGATATCGGTGAAAGAGTTTTCCATTCGAATCGCGCATGTTTGAAAGTATGAAATCAGCCGCTCTTGCCGCCGAATGATAATATTTGGGATTGTCAAAAACCAGAGAAGCCCGGGCCAACGCTGCTATCATCAGCCCATTCCAGTCAGTGAGGATTTTGTCATCCATGTAAGGTCGTATACGGCCTTCCCTGGTCTTCAAAAGCTTTCTTCTGGCCACATCCCATAGGGTTTCAATATCTTCGGAAGAGGACACGCCATGCTGATCGGAGAAACTCAACAGAGGCCTTTTCAAGTGAAATATATTCGTCCCTGTGATCTCCTGAGTAGCTTCTTCCTTAAAATTTCCCATGGGATATACATTAAATGCTTTTTCGACGAGCGCCGCCTCATCGCTTTCTAATGATGTCCGAATTTCGTCCAGAGTCCACAAATAGAACTTGCCTTCAACGCCTTCACTGTCTGCGTCTTCCGCTGAATAAAAAGCTCCCTCTTTTGATGTGAGGTCTCTGAGGACATATTCAAATATCTCGTCGGTTGTTTTCATGTAATTCGGGTTGCCCGTAGCCTGATAAGCTTCAGTATATGCGAGGGCAAGCATGGCCTGGTCATAAAGCATCTTTTCAAAGTGGGGAACCAGCCATTTAGCGTCTGTTGAATATCGGTGAAACCCGAACCCAACATGGTCATAAATTCCTCCAAGCCTCATCTCGTCAAGGGTTTTTGTGACCATTTGAAGGGCCGTATCGTCCCCGGAGCGTTTCCAGTGTCTCAGTAAGAACAGAAGATTGTGAGGTGTTGGAAATTTTGGCGCGTCACTGAACCCCCCCCGCATAGGGTCAAATCTCTGCGAAAGATTCTCATAGCAAGTTTTTAAGGTAACCAAGTCCAGAAGTTCTCCATCTGTATCTTCTCTGGACTGTGACAGAGCCGACAGAATGGAGCCGGTAGTTTCTTCTATTTTGGAACGTTCATTGCGCCAGATGAATTCTATCCTTTCAGAAAGATCAATCAAGCCTATTCTGCCGTGTTGCGTGTGCTTTGGAAAATAAGAACCGGCAAAAAATGGTTTCCTGTCGTGAGTCATGATTATCGTTAAAGGCCAACCCCCACTTCCCGTCATCATCTGGCACGCAGTCATGTATATATGATCTATGTCGGGGCGCTCTTCCCTATCAACCTTGATGGGCACAAATATCCTGTTGATGATTTCAGCTACCTGGTCATCTTCAAAAGATTCCTTTTCCATTACGTGACACCAGTGACAGGTAGAATAACCCACCGAAAGGAAGATAGGCTTGTCTTCCCGTTTGGCTTTTTCGAAGGCTTCCTGGCCCCAAGGGCGCCATTGAACCGGATTGTAGGCATGCTGAAGAAGATAGGGACTTTTCTCTTTGATCAAAAGGTTGG
>DYRE01000039.1:0-2957 GCA_020718965.1 Desulfomonile tiedjei | reverse complement strand
TTTCCGAGCTTGAACAGATAACAGGGAAATTTGGGAGCCCGTCTTCTAATGGAATCAAGCAACTTAGGGAGATGGAGTCAAAGGTTGAAGAAGGTGAAAAACGATTCAGGCTCCTGTTTGAGAATTCTCTTGATGCGGTTATCATAACGGATTTGCATGGAAACATACTGGAATATAACCAATCTCTGCTTCGACTTCTCGGATATTCTCCAAAGGATACCTTTGGCAAAAAGAAAATTCAGGATTTTTTCTGTGACAAAGAAACCGGTCGTAGAATAGGGCGAGAGCTTAAGCGCAGCGAACTCATAAGAGACTTTGAAATAATCCTTTCTTCCAGGGATGGAAGGCCAATTCACACTGTCAGTGCGATAAGCGTTTACAAGGATACAAATGGTACGGTTATAGGATATCAGGGTATTCTTCAGGATGTCACCGACCGAAAGAAAACGGAACGGGAACTTCATGATGTGCTGCAACTCCAGGAACAACTTCTCAGGACGGCGGCCACCGCAATATTTCGGGTTGACAACGAAAGAAAGATTCAAAGCGTAAATGATGAATTTTGCAATATAACAGGATTTTCCAGAGAAGCGATTCTGGGACGCGATTGCCTGGTTGTTTGCGAAGAACCTTGCACAACCAGTTGTGGATTATTCAATCCTGATCGCAAGGAGAGGATCTTCAGGAGGAGAAGCAAGATTCGCACTAAGGATAACCGTATTCTTACAGTGCTAAAAAACGCCGATCTCCTGAAGGACGAAGATGGTAACATCAAGGGGGGGCTCGAATCTTTTGTCAATGTTACAGACCTGATTGAAGCTGTTGAATCAGAATCCGCCGAAGTTCAGAAACTAAGATCCATGATCGAAGGCATGGAGGAAGGAATTGTGGTGGCGGACGCGTCGGGGATTGTAACGGAAGTAAATAGCTGGTTTCTGAATAAAACAGGTTACAGGAGAGATGAGCTTCTCGGGGAAAGCATCTGGTCATTTCATCCGGATAACGAAGCCACAGCCAGAGTAAGAAAGCTTTTCGCTGAATATTCGAAAGGAATCCGAAAAGAAGCCGTGGCGATTAATCGTCAATTGTTAGGTTTGCACGTTTGCCTCAGAGTTCAACCCTTTCTTATAAACGACATTTTTCAGGGAATCATCCTCAATGTTGTTGATATGACTGAACAGGTTGAAGCCAGAATGGCCGCAGAGTCTGCAAGTGAAGCCAAGAGTCAGTTCCTTGCCAATATGAGCCACGAAATACGGACCCCGATGAATGGTATCATAGGCATGACCGAATTAATGCTTTGCACTGCTCTGACGTCAGAACAGAAGGAATACCTTCAGGCGGTGAAAATTTCAGCCGACGCGCTTCTGTCTTTGATCAACGACATTCTGGATTTTTCTAAAATGGAGTCGGGGAAGTTTGAATTAATAACCACCGATTTCAGCCTGCGGGACTGCGTGGGTAACACCATGAGCACTCTTGCCGGTCAGGCTCACAGCAAGGGTCTAGAACTGGCTTTTCATGTGCCTCCGGAAACACCGGACAACCTTACGGGTGACCCCGGCAGACTACGCCAGATTCTGGTGAATCTTGTAGGAAATTCGATCAAGTTCACCGGAAAAGGCGAAGTAGTGGTCAACGTTGAAATCAAAGATGAGACTGACACTGGGATAGAGCTTCATTTCATGGTTAGTGACACGGGTATTGGAATCCCCTCGGATAAGATTAGCCATATATTCAAAGCTTTCGAACAGGTTGACGGATCCACGACAAGAGAATATGGAGGAACCGGTTTAGGGCTTGCCATTGCTTCACAGCTAGTAGAAATGATGCAAGGTAAGATTTGGGTAAACAGTGAGATTGGTAAGGGTAGTGACTTCCATTTTACAGCCCGTTTTGGATTTTCGACTCAGCCGTTCAGGAGGGTTCTTGCCAGCGAAAAAACAACCTTAAAAGACGCAAGGGTCCTTGTAGTAGATGATAACGCCACCAATAGAAGAATCCTCGAAGAGACTCTTCGTTCATGGAACATGAACCCGACATGTGTGGCGGACGGTAAAATGGCTGTAGAAGCCATACTCAAAGCCAATAGTGAAAAAAGACCCTTTTCTCTGGCCCTGCTTGATTTCATGATGCCCGACATGAACGGTTTCGAACTGGCCGGAGAAATCAGTCGCACACCCGGCACAAACATCGAAAAGATTGTCATGCTTACGTCAGGTGGACAGAGAGGAGACGCGGCTAAATGCCAGGAATTGGGAATCTCCGCATATCTGATGAAGCCAATAAAGCAATCGGATCTTCTGGACGCTATCCTTATGACAATGACTAAGGCCTCGTCTGAACGCGATCAAAAAACTTCGCTAATAACTCGTCATTCTGTTCGGGAAGCCCGAAAACGACTAAACATACTATTGGCCGAAGACAATACCGTAAACCAGAAATTAGCCGTAAGAATACTTGAAAAAATGGGACATTCGGTCTGTGTAGCCCCTAATGGCAGGGAGGCTCTGAGTATGTTAGAGACGAACGACTTTCAGATGATACTCATGGATGTTCAGATGCCGGAAATTGATGGTCTGGACGCCACCCGGGCTATTCGCACAAAAGAGATGAACTCAGGCTCCCACATTCCAATAATAGCCATGACGGCTCACGCTATGACCGGTGACAGGGAACGATGTATCGAATCAGGGATGGACGATTATATTTCAAAGCCAATCACGCCTAACCAGCTTTCACAGGTAATTGAAAAAGTGTTGAACAACCTGGAGGACAAATCAGGCCTATTATTAAGTGACATCGGCCCCAAAAACATAATTGACGAAGCGGAATTAATGGAGAGGACAGGAGGCGATTTCCATCTAATAAGAGAACTGACAAATATCTTTGTTAAAGAATACCCTGAAGCGGTAAGTAAAATGCGCCAGGCGGTCTTGAACGAGGACATGGATGAA
>DYRE01000365.1 GCA_020718965.1 Desulfomonile tiedjei | reverse complement strand
GCAAAATGTTTTCTAGGGTTCGCCTTTGATCTGATTCATTAAATTTACCCAGATAGCCCAAAAATTACGGTTAGAACATGATAACAGTAAGTTGCGACTAATTTCATTCAGGGAATGAGCCTTTAGCGAATGAATTTAGTTGACACTTCTGGTGATTGAACTTAAATCAATTGCGTTTAAGCAAACCTTGGCAAGGAAATATGAATCCCGGTTTCAGCTTTTCACCTTTCGCTGGAGAATATCTGCTGTTGGGGCCTAACTTCGAAACTGAATCCAGAGTTCATATTTCTTCGTCAGTCTCATCAAGTGGTCTCCATTGCGACTGTGTTTGAAAATTGTTTCTTGACAAGCGGACTGTTTACTAGGGTAACGGCCGGGTATTTCGACTCAAAAGTTTAGTCTAATATTACTTCGTAGGCGAGATGATGAAAGATACAACGGAAAAAACATTGGTGGTCGTTGAATCACCAGCAAAAGCGAAAACAATAAAAAAATATTTGGGCTCCAATTTTGAGGTGAAAGCATCAATTGGACACATAAAGGATCTTCCCCAGAACGCAACGAAATCTGGTGAGAAACCCCGCGATCAAGTCAAGTGGGAGGGGCCGGTTTTGGGGGTAGATGTTTTAGCCGGATTCAAACCTTATTACGAGATAATACCAGGAAAAGAGAAAGTCATTGCAGAACTCAAGAACATCGCTAAAAGGGTGTCTCGAGTATTGCTAGCTACTGACCCTGACAGAGAAGGCGAAGCTATTGCGTGGCACCTGAGTGAGGAACTTGGCAAACCCAAGAAATCTATTTTCCGCGTTCGTTTCAACGAACTCACAGAAAAGGCCATCAAGAAGGCTGTGGCTAACCCATCCCAACTGGACGCAAACAGGTACAACGCACAACAAACGAGGAGAATATTAGATAGAATAGTTGGATATCAGATCAGTCCGTTGTTGTGGGATAAGGTTCAATATGGTTTAAGCGCAGGCCGTGTTCAATCAGTGGCTCTAAGATTAATTGTTGACAGAAATCTGGAAATCGAGACCTACATACCTACCGAGTTCTGGTCTATCTCGGCCAAACTGGCCAGCCCCGATTCGTTGCATTTCGAAGCTAAGCTAGTCGAAACGGATGGGGAAAAAGTCGATATTCTCAATTGGAAAAAAGCGTCAGAAATTTCGCAACATGCATCCAATCAGAAGTTCACTGTCAGGGAGGTAAAGCGAAAGGAGAGAAATCGAAGACCTATGCCGCCTTTTATCACTTCGACTCTCCAGCAGGAGGCTTCCAGAAAACTCAGGATGTCGCCGAACAGAGCCATGCGGATCGCTCAACAACTCTATGAGGGAATCGAACTGGGCAAGGACGGCTCAATTGGACTGATAACGTACATGAGAACTGATGATCCAAGGGTGGCTCCAGAGGCTATGGAGGCTGCAAGAGAATTTCTTTCTGAGAATTACGGACCTCGATATGTCCCGAAACAACCGAACATCTACAAAAGCAAGAAGGGCGCCCAGGAAGCCCACGAGGCTATAAGGCCAACATCCCTGGAATTCACACCCGAACGAGTAGCTCCATTCCTGGACAAGCAGCAAAAGGACTTGTACGCACTTATCTGGAATCGCTTCCTGGCAAGTCAGGCGTCGCCGGCATTGTTTTACATGACTACCGCAAACATATCGGCTGGCGGCCTGTTGTTTCGGGGAACCGGTTCTGTCATGAAATTCGACGGATTTACAAGAATCTATTCTGTTTCCTCGGAAGAGGATTCCGGAACTGCTCAGGATGAAAAAGAAAATTCAGGGATGACTCTCCCTGATCTCAAAGAGGGCGACCGACTTCTTCTCAAGGAGCTTTTGCCTCGCCAGAGATTTACTCAGGCTCCTCCAGCATTTAATGAAGCTTCCTTGATAAAAGAACTTGAAGACCGGGGCATTGGCCGACCTTCAACATACGCAGAAATAGTAACCACCATCCAAAAAAGGAAATACGTTGAAATAGTTGACAAGAAGTTTCAACCGACGGTTCTTGGGCGAATTATCGCATCATTACTCGTAGAAAGCTTTCCTGACCTTGTCAATCCACAGTTCACGGCTGAAATGGAATCTTCTCTCGATCTCATTGAGGAGGGTGATGAAACCATGCCACGCGCCCTGGAAAAATTCTACGAACCTTTCAACCATGCTTTTGTTAAGGCAAAAAAAAGCATGAAGAGTATCAAGAGGGATGGAATACAGACAAAGGAACACTGTCCTTTATGTGGTAAGCCAATCTTAATAAGAGCTGGTCGATATGGACTGTTTTTGGGTTGTTCCTCTTATCCCGAATGCTCTTATACTCAAAAATTATCTACGGAAACGTCAACTGATTCAACACCGGTTCCTACCGACAAGGTTTGTTCGTGTGGAGCCCCAATGGTCCTCAGAAACGGAAGATCCGGCCCTTTTCTCGCATGTTCACGATATC
>DYRE01000364.1 GCA_020718965.1 Desulfomonile tiedjei | reverse complement strand
CTTGGGGTCTGGCGTTGGGTTTGTGGATTCCATGTTTGTTATCAGAAATTAAAGTTTGTGCAATGCTCTGAATCATTATAATGCTTTCACAGTATCCGCGCAAAAAATATAACCCCGTCTGCTAATCTGCTAACTCGTCTCGTCAACATTGCCCGCCTGACATATAATCAAAGCATCGGGATATTTTCATCCTTTATCCCTCATCACTTCGACAAGCTCAGTGCAAACCTTTCCCCATGAGACCCCTTCGCGTTTTTCTCTGTCACGCCTCACAAGACAAACCGACTGTTTGGAAACTTCACCGTTATCTCAAACAGCATGGGATAAAGCCTTGGCTGGACCAGGAAGATCTATTGCCCGGCGAAGATTGGGAAGTGGAAATCCCGAAGGCGTTGTTTGCCTCGGATGTGATCCTTGTTTGTCTCTCCAAAAATTCGGTCAATAAAGAGGGATTTGTCCAAAAGGAAATTACCTTCGCGCTGGACAAAGCCATGGAAAAGCCCGAAGGGACAATCTTCATCATTCCTGTAAAACTTGAGGACTGTGAAATCCCCAGAAGATTGACCCGCTATCAATGGGTGGACTTATCCCGCGCAGAAGGACGCAAGCGTTTGCTAATGGGCTTGAACAAGCGCGTGACTGAACTTGGTCCCGATGTGTCACCAGTGATTTTAGATGACACGCGAAAAACTACCGCACCGAAGATATCCAAGCCTGAAACCAAAAAACCAGAAGAGCAAATTGTTTCTGTTCCTGTGAAAGAAGAAGCAAAAGAAGAACCAAAGAAAGAAATTCAGGCAAAGCCTTTTACAAAATTTCTTAATCCGTCCTCTCTCTCTCCAAATGAGAAGTCCACGCTTGATCCTAACGTAGGTCGGGTTTCCAACCCGACAGAATCCCTTGCGCCGAAAAAACGTCAGGCTAGAAGCCTGACCTACGGTTTTTGGGGTATTGCCTTGCTCGTTTTAATCTTTGGCGGATTTGGTTTGAATTACCTTATCAATAATCTGCCAATTTCAATTGCCACAGTTTCTTTTCCAAAGGGGACAATAACAGTTTTTACAAACACTCCCCAATTAATAAAAAATATCACTCCAACGCCGACATTGGGAATTGGCTCAACCATGATAGGCGAAAAAGGCGAGACGCTTGTTTATGTCCCAGCAGGTGAATTTACAATGGGAAGTTATAATGGCGAACCAGATGAAAAGCCTGTTCACACAGTTTATCTGGATGCCTTCTGGATTGACCAAACCGAGGTAACTAACAAGCAATATCAGGCTTGTGTGGACGCAGGCACGTGTGAACCGCCATCCTCAACAAGTTCATACACACATCCAAGTTATTACGAAAACCCTGAGTTTGATAATTATCCTGTCATCCATGTGAATTGGGATAAAGCAAACCGGTATTGCGAGGTATGGATAGGCGGTGATTTGCCAACCGAAGCCCAATGGGAAAAAGCCGCGCGTGGCACTGATCAGCGTACTTACCCTTGGGGTGAAGGAATTAACTGCGATAAAGCCAATTACAATGGAGGTTGTGTCGGTGATACATCGCCTGTAGGCAATTACGAAAGTGGAAAAAGCCCCTTCAATGCGTATGACATGGCAGGCAATGTTGGGGAATTGATAAATGATTACTACCAGAGTGATTACTATACTTTACTTGGAGGTAACGCATCCAATCCATTCGGACCAGATTCAGGTCAATATCGAGTGCTGCGGGGCGGCTCGTGGTTCTACGTCGATAGCAACGCGCGCTCTGCCGACCGCTACGGGTACGATCCTTCGTATACCTACAGCTTCATCGGTTTTCGCTGTTCCCGCTCACCATAGTTCTGTTTTTCTGTTTTCTGCTCTTCTGAAAAACTGAAGCGGTTTTGTTTTGTACTTCTCTTTTCCTCTCGCCGAAGGCGAGTCGCGCAAAAATATCTCAGGTGACAGTAATCCCAGACCTCGGAGTTCTTTAAGAACTCGGAGGTCTTTTTGTGCAATGCTCCCGAACTCTTCCCCAAAAATCCCCCTCTAAAACCGTAACTTAGAACAAATTTTCGAGTTATAATCTTCATATAGATCGGCGCGCGCGCCGATCAACTTTATCCGTAAGGAATTGGAGGCTGAAATGGATTTTGGTTCTATAAACTGGTTGGCTGTTGTTGTTTGTGTTGTGGTCAGTATGATTAGCGGTTCCATTTGGTACAACCCGAAGACCTTCTTCCCCATGTGGTGGAAAGTCGTCGGCGCGGGACGTGAACAGCCCGGTATGGAAAACATGGGTGTGACTTGGGGCTTGACGATACTCGCCTCATTTGTGCAGGCGGTTGCCATGTCATTTATGGTCAATGTCATGGGCACTCCCGGCATATTGACTGGCTTCATGCTCTGGCTTGGATTTATCGCGCCCACATATTTATTGGACTTTTGACAAGTTGAAGAAACTTGCTTGAGAAAAAGAGCAAGGT
>DYRE01000363.1 GCA_020718965.1 Desulfomonile tiedjei | reverse complement strand
TGTCGCCAGTGTCCCCGAAACTCCTGAGATAGAGGCTGTGGGATACAACTGGGAGGCCGCCTTGAGCAACATGATAGAAGTACAACGATTGCAGAGATGTATAGGTTTGTTACGAAATTATCTTGAAAATCTTGGTTGATAAGAAGAATGGCACCTGGGTTTCTAATTTATGGTCGCGCTGTAAGTCGTCAAGTACCTCCTCTGAATAGTTATGGGGTATAGGAGATATCTGGACTTTAGTAACGCTGCAAATAACCGGCGCAAATGGAGCGTAGCGGAATTTGCATCCGAGTTAATTTGCCTTGTTATGCCAAATTTTTAGAAAACCTATATTCCTTATTGGGGGAAATGTGCATTCAATCTTTCAAAATTACTCATCATCTGTCTTTTTGAATCACTTATTGGCATATTCCAAATTTTACTCAAATCAGTGCAAATATCCATGGCCTCCCAAGGCATTATAGGTTTGTTGTTTAAAGTAGCGAATGGTCCATCTGACTCCGGCAGCACCAACTTGGAAGGGATTCTTGAAACCAAATCTTTGCCTTTTTTACTTTTCAGCATCAATGGATTGACGCTGAAAAAACACTTCATTTCGACGGCTTCTTTTAACTCGGTGATCGATCCGCAAAACCAGTGAAGTATCGGAGTACCACAACTCGGGTATTTTCTGATGATCGACAATATCTTGGAAGCGGCACCTCTCGAATGAATGCTGATGATTCGACCACCCACTTTTTCACACTCCCGGATAGTGTTATCAAAAATCAGTCCCTGTTTCTCAAATGTCTTCGAATACCTCGCAGAGCCATCGATCCCAACCTCTCCGATAAAATTAGCCTTGTGGATCGAACTTAATAGAAGGTCCAGTTCATTGAACTTTTGGTCAGCGACTTCCGGATGCAGGCCGAGAGCAACCTTGATGTTCTCATGTCCCTTGAAAACTTGTGAGGTCGCCACCCATGCCCTTGGACTCGTTGTTACAGCCAGAGTGAAACGGTTTTCTTTATTGACCCGGGCGAGGATGTCGAGCGCGTTGGGGTATAAATCAAGGTGTGTATGCAGATCAATCATATCACCCCTTTCCCCCTCAAAAGTTGTTCTACCTCGTCAAGCCCTCTTGAAAAGATTCCTTCGAATTCCCTTCGATTCTGATGGTCGGCAAAAGACAAGTTTCCTGAAACCAATCGGTGAATTCCTGATTGCTGAGCAACTAAACATGCATTGGCAACGGCACCTACATCATCGGGATTCCCATGATTTATCCGTTCTAGTTGCTCTGAATAATAACCACCTAACGTTTGGTCGACTTCTCCCCAGTGTTGGAATGCAGCCCTTCGAACCAAGCACGGGACACATCTGCCACAATGTTGCATTTTGTAGACTCGATATTTTCCACAACTAACAGATTGAAAAACCAACTCTTTCAATAGCTGTTGATTTTTACATTCCACCAGCACTTCTCCTTTTGTCTTGAACTGATAGGGCATTATGAGATTCAAGCTAATCCCAACTTCATTCCAGATATTCTGAATTCCTTTTAGGTAAACAGGATGAGTGGTCTTGGTACTGAAACTGCCCATTCGGCCTGAACTGAGCGGGATATTCAGACTGATAAACCCATTTTCAGGAACGTATATGTTCGCTGAGGAGCCGGGTTGAACTTCGATAGCAGACGTAGCCAAAGCTGCAAAAGCAAAAAAGATAATAGATCGGCCTCTTGTCGAACCTTCAGACTCCCCTTGGGGTGGATGAATTTTGTGGCTCCATTGGAAATGAGGGGTTTCAGGTCTGATCCTGTCGGCATACTCTCTTTGTGTATTGGCATCTCCTCTCACAACTTGTGACATGAATATCGGCTTGTGATTGTCAGCTACCAGGTCGATCGCTCCAGCTAAACTATCAACACCGCCAGACAGCAGAGAGACGCAGTCACAATTGAATTGTTTCTGCCTTCTTGCTCTCGGTGGATTGACTCCATCATCTTTGAAAGTAAGAGACCAAAAATCCCCTGTAAGAAATCTCAGTGTTTTCTCAAGCTCCTGCTTTACAGGCTCCCAAACACTTGGATTACAGAGGTGAACGATTAAATCTATTTGCCGTGTCCACCCATCAGAACTGTGTTTCCTTGTCAGGGAATTATCGGCGGCTGCAACAGCCAAGGCGATTGTATTGAAATCCCAGACCTTTTCTGAAGGACGGAGCCCAGCTCTTTGAACGTCCTTTATCAAGGTTGAGCCGAAATAACCGACATTTTCTCTTCGAGGATTCGAGTACATCGAGAAATACTTCGTGTCTTCCTCAAGTTGCTGAGGGATGAGGTTTTCAGGAGAACAAACTATCTTCGTCATGCTTCCTCCTCAAACACTTCGAAAGTGATCTTTCTGGCAGATTGAAGCAGGGTGTTCATCTCTGCTTTTGTCGGGTTGATTGTATCTGTTCTCAGTTCTTGTATTTGTGCCGAAATTTCTGATT
>DYRE01000038.1 GCA_020718965.1 Desulfomonile tiedjei | reverse complement strand
AACCATGGAGATGTCATCACCTCTCACTGAACGCATTTCAGTAGAGGAAAGTTTTAGTAAATCTCTGCCTTCGAATAATATTTCTCCGTCTGCGATCATTCCCGGCGGAGAGGCGATCAGACGCATTATGGACAAAGCTGTAACGCTCTTTCCACAGCCGGACTCCCCAACCACTCCTAGCGTCTGCCCTTTGTCCAGGTTCAGATTCACATCGTTGACCGCTACGGCCAGTCCTCTATCGGAATTGAAGATAACTTTCAGATGTCTGATTTCGAGTAGCATAGACCCTTGCGCCATTTTAGTGCCGATAAACCATTAAAGTAACTGATCAAAACATTGTGCCTCTATATGTCCAAATTGGGAAGAATTAGAAAAGATCCAAAAAAGCCGGCCCCGAAACTCAGTAGAGAAACAAGAAGGGCCATAATGAGAAACGAACTGCGATAAATGAACGCGTCCAAGGATGATCCTGCCCATATAATCAGAGCGATCAACAAAGATGGCGTTTTTATATCATATTCTGTGTTTTGGGGTACGAAAGCCAGCGGGGCCAAATACAGGATTACATTCATTAGAAAAAGCAGGCCCGCTAGAATCCTTCCCCGAACTATTTGCCCCATGCCGGGAAAAATCAGTGACATGATTGCGTATGATATGTTCGAACGCCCCTTTTGCTGACCCTGTTCGTTTTCCATCTTTTCCACCTTGATCACCTCGGTTAACCAGCAGTTTGCAACGGTATAATCGCAACCTCCATCGAAGTCAATCTGGATGACGGGTTAGAGAAAAAACTGGGCAAAAAAATAGGTCCAGCCTAATATTATCCCCGGTGTTGTTTAAGCAAATTGATCATTCCATTCGTGAAAGAACAGAATAAGCCAAATTTTTGACGCATTGTCAGCCCTGTTTTCCTGGTGATCTTTCCACAGTTGCTCGACAACTTGCCTGTTGAGAAGTCGATCTGAGGATTCGAACAAACGCTGTTCTGCCCAATGCTTCAATGATTCCTTGAACCATTTACCCAGGGGTACCTGGAAGCCCTGCTTGGGTCGTTTCATTATAGCCGAGGGTACCAGATCTTGGGCGGCGTCACGGAGTATCCTTTTCGTAGTTCTTCCCCGAATTTTGAAGCCAAGAGGAAGCCTGCAAGCGAATTCGACAAGACGATAATCCAGGAAAGGGCTTCTGACTTCCAGAGCATGAGCCATACTAGTTCGATCAACCTTTGTCAGGATGTCTTCAGAAAGATAAGTCTGTAAATCTGTGAACATCATTTTGCTAACAGGATCAAGATTCATCAATTTTTCTGCATGATCTATCGCCGGATCGAGACCCGGGTCATAACTAAGGCCGGTTAATCTATTGACTTGGTCACGCGTGAATGTTTGGGGTGTCAAAGCCGAACTATCCGTTCTTATTCGATTGGAAGCTTCAATAAATAGTTTTAACTTCTTTGTCATACTGAAACCGTAGTAGTCAGTGCTGGCTCTGGTGTTCAAGATCAAAGGCTCAATTATTTTTGTTCTGAATATTTTGGGTAGACAGTCATAGATATTTTGCATTCTACGAGCGACATATCGCTCATATCCTCCAAAAAGCTCGTCCCCACCGTCACCGGAAAGGGCCACAGTGACGCCCTTCTTAGTTTCCTGACAAAGTCTCCATGTAGGAATTGCGGATGAATCCCCAAAAGGTTCGCCAAAGTGAGTCACGAGTTTTGTAAAAAGATCTTCGATCTTGAAATCTACCCTGTGTTCACTATGATCTGAACCAACTGACCTGGACGCCAGCTTTGACCATCTGGATTCGTCATGGGAGGTGCCGGGGAAAGAAATGCTAAAGGTTCTGACTCTCTCAGATGCTGATTTTGACATGAGCGCCGCAACTATGGTTGAGTCTATGCCGCCACTCAGAAACGCCCCAAGTGGAACATCAGCAACCAATCTTTTGTTGGTAGAATCGGTCAGAATTTCAAGCAAAGAAGATTTGGATTCCTCATAGTTGGCGCCAGGATCCGGTTCGGGTGGAGTCCAGTATCGTGAGACCTTGACTCCTGATGGGTCCACAACAGCCATGTGCGCCGCAGGCAATTTCCGTATCTGCGAAAATATCGTATGGGGGGCTGGAATAAAATCATATAAGAAATACTCTGACATAGCCTGTGGATCAATCGAGCGCGATATAGTCGGGTCCTTAATTAAAGAACTAATCTCGGAAGAGAACGATATGCGTTTGCCCGAGTGTGAGTAATAAAGAGGCTTCTTTCCCATCCGATCCCTGGCCAGGAAAAGTAACTTCTCCCTTTCATCCCAAATTGCGAAACTGAACATTCCATTAAGCTGTGTGAGCATTTTGAACTTTTGATCGATGTATAGTCTCAACAAGACTTCAGTGTCGGATTTGGTTCTAAATATCTGACCCCTTGATTCAAGTAATTCACGCAGGATCTTGAAATTATAGATTTCACCGTTAAAAACTATTGCAGTCAGTCCATCATCTGAAATCATTGGCTGATTGGCGGATTCGCTTAGATCGATTATGGACAATCTCCTGTGTCCCAATACGCAATCTTTGAAGTTGCAGTATCCACCAGCGTCCGGTCCTCTGTGCGCGAGCGCGTTCGTCATGTTTTTCAACACGTATTCATCTGGAGCTTTGGTATAGTCAACAATACCTGTAATTCCACACATTTATTATCCTCTTCAGATCACTCGCAATTCTAAATATCGTATATATAATTAATTAGTATATAATAATTTGACATTTGTATTAAATTATGAAAGTTTTCGTTCAACTTTGCTCATGGCTCACGTTCGTCAGGCGCCATTTTATTGAGGAGTTATGATATGGTCCAGGTCCGTTGCCCCGACTGTGGTTATCTCCAAAGCCTTTCTGACGAAAGGTTCCTAAACATAGCCGAAGACTTTCTCAATTGTCCACACTGTCACGCCAGAATTCCAAAAACATGGGAACCTGTGGCGGTTGATTCGATTCCAGAAGATGTGAGACTGAAGATCCTCGCCTTCTCAAGTCGAATTCTTAATGGTGGAGAGATTAACAGAGAAGTAGTGTGTGCCCTGGAGACACTTGTAAGAAAATATGGAGCCCCTGAAAATAGTATTCGGGCCTTGGGCCTTGGATACGCCTCAGTTGGTGAAGCCAAGAAAGCTGAGGAATTTCTGGAAAAGGCTTTGGTCCAGAATGAGAATGACAAGGAAGTCCTTCAAGCGCTCCTGAAGTCGCTGATGATTCAGGAGAAATATGACGAAGCCATCCGGGCAGGCATACGTCTATCCCAGGGATTAGATCCCGGGGATGATGATATTGGGAGGCTCAGTATAGCTTTAATTAGGGTAGGCAGGAAGGAAGATGCGGCCCAATTTCTGAATTCAAAAGCATACATAAACAGCAAAAATAGAATCATTCGAAAGGCCAGAAGGGAGCTTACAGGTGGGCCTTCCTTGAATTTTGGAGCAATCCTCACTGGTAAAGTCCCATTTAACAAGCTTTTTTCAATGCCCGGTCGAGAAAGTCTAAAGGCAATCGGTGATCGGGCCAGATCACTGGTTTCTTCGGCCAGACCAAGTGTCCCGAACTCTATACCTGGAAATAATTCTGCTCATACTAATCCATCGGATGTTAAACTGGTCTCCAGTATAAACCTCGAATCGACACTATGGATCAGTCATTGTGAGTATTGGGTTTATTCTCAAACCTGTAGCATTCCTAGTTGGGAACAGCTCAAGAGGAGTTTTTTACAGCAACCGGTTAACAGGCAAAACAGGTCTAGGGAGCTGGAAAATCTAGAGAATCTGATCGCCAAGCAGAAACTCACTATCGACTACATCCTCCGCGAAGAAGCTGGTGAACTGTTCGAATATCCTTTGGAACTGTTGGAATTTAACGCCAGGGAATTGGACGCCACCGACTATGGAGTTCTGAAAAATTCCCAGATGATAATTCGGGTTAGATTCTCAGATGTCGCTGAGCTTGCCAGGGAAAACGTCAGTTTTCTTGCGAGATTTGTTGAAGCGGTAAGAGACGTCTCGGGTGGCGTGATACAGGATGCGGTTTCGCATGCGCTTTGGGGTAGAAAAGCTTGGGAACGGCACTTGTACGACGACGGCGGGCAAATGATCAGATCCAACATTCTGGTGGAGCTTTTGGACGAGAAAGGCGTCATTTGGGCCCATAGTCACGGGATGCACAAGTTTGGCCTTCCGGATGTGGAGATCGAATGTGTTCCCAGAGAATACAGTTCTTCAGCGGTGAGACTCATCTTGAGCGCTTGTGAGACTCTGGTGGGAATGAGAACCGAGTCATCCCAGATATCACAGCCACTGAGATTGCGTGATTCGTCGGTGATGTGCTCACTTGATTACAGAAAGTCAGACACTGAAGGCCATTTCCCCGCTGGAAGTTTTAGAGTATTTCCATATATAGAGGGAAGTGAACCGATGACCGACTCAGCATTGATTGATTCTTTAAATCAGTTTAAAGGATTTCCCGATCAAATTGCTAAACCTAAAGAAAAGATCAGTTTGGACTCTAATAGAAACGAAGCTTGCGTGGGAGTCCTGAGTCAAGATTTGATAGACTTGAAACAACGAATCCTGGAAGCGCATCGCACGGCGCGCAGCAACCTCGATATATTCAGAAAAAGTTTCCAGGATGCAGACTTGTCCACGGATCACACTCACGCTGTCAAGGTAGGCTTTCCAGCCCAAGGGGGTCAATACGAATGGATGTGGGTTTCTCTGGACGCTTGGAGGGGGAAGTCCATTGTTGGTTCTCTCGAGAACGCTCCTTTGTTACGTAAAGATCTTCGCAAAGGAATCAAAGTAAGGTTGAATGAGGCGGAAATATTCGACTGGGTGATAGCTCAGGGTAATGAAATCCTTGAAGGAGGATTTACCGAGCATATTGCCCCCGATAACTAGCATTCCAGCGACGAGATCACCAAAAAGGTGGCTTGGCCGGACTTTTCTAGCCGAAATTCGCTACCGCATGCTTGGTTTCACTCCCTTTAAGAGTTCAATCATGAAACGGTGAGTCATCTGGCGCCCATGTCACTCCCTGTTTTTCAAACTCAACTATTTCATCGGTAGAGTGGCCTAGCTCGGTCAATATTTGTCGCGTATCCCCACCAAATGTGTATGATTCCTTCCTTATGGACGCCGGTGTTTCAGATAGCTGGGGAGTTAAGCCAGGCACAGGTATACCCTGTGAGTTTTTCAATATCATCCGGCGGTGGACCAACTGAGGTTCGTACGGCAAATCTTCTATGTGGTTGACAGGCGAAACGCAGTAGTCGGGGCCCTCAAGAAATTCTAGCCAATCCTTCAGATCTCTGCTCGAGAAGATTTCCTCCAGCCCCAAAGTTATTTCTGAGATGTATGATTTGTCATACTGTTTGTCTGAGTACTCTGGTTTTCCGAGTTTTTCGCACAGCTTTTTCCAAAGGTGCTCTTCCAACGGGCCTACAGAAATGTGTCGGCCGTCCTTAGTTTCGTAACTGTGGTAGCAGGGATAGGCCACCGGACTCTTGTTATCCGGGCGTCCTGGAAACTGAGATCCGGCGAATGTGAATGACAGCGGCACTGCCAGCAATGAAACCAACCCATCTGTCATAGAAACATCTATGTACTGACCCTTTCCGCTTGAGGCCCTTGATTGAAGGGCCAGGAGTATACCCAACGCCGCATATAAACTGCCAGAAAGGTCAGCCATCTGAAAGTTGGGCTGAGTCAGTTTTCCGTTTCTGTCCCTCATTAGGTCAAGCATTCCAGCCAGAGCCATGTAGTTCAGATCATGCCCCGCCTTGTCTTTCAGTGGACCATTCTGCCCATATCCTGTCAAAGAGCAATAAATAATGCGATCGTTAAATTTTCTTACGGATTCATAATCAACCCCGAGTCTACCAACAACCCCAGGCCTGAATCCTTCAATCAAAACGTCGCTATTCCGGACGAGCTTGAAAAATATCTCTTTGCCTGATTCCCCCGAAAGATCCAAAGCCATGTGACGCTTATTTCGTCGGACCATTGGGACTATCCCGAGGACATCGCTGTCTTTGAACCTGGGCGCTTCAACCACCGTAACATCAGCTCCATGATCGCCCAAAAAAGTGGAACAGAAAGGTCCAGGAAGTAGTCTGCTGAGATCAATAACTTTCAATCCTTCAAGCGCGCTCATTTGACGGGACTCCGCAAATTTTTCTATATTCTTTGAACATGTTGTTGAAAACAACTATTAATTAACGACACCATTCATTTCACTCAAACACTGGTGTTAAGGTTTGTAGTACATAAGACTTCTGGCAAACGGCTGTACATATTGCTCAAGGCTCAATTTTTCCTCTACAGACATGTGATCAAATTCCTTCGCGAACGAAACATTTTCCCTGAGCTGTTGAGTTGAATCGCACCCGACGACACATAAAGATACAGGCTGTGACAAGGCATACCTGAAGAAAGGGAGCATTCCAGGAAAACCAGGGATTCTTTGAGCCATGCCGCGAAAATAGACCTTCATTCCTACAATTCCCATCTTTTTTTTACTCGCCACGGGGGCTATGAGATCCAGGAAGCATTTGTAATGTGGCTCAGCCGGATTGACAGGTATCAGCACGGTATCGAAGTCGTAAAGATTTATAATCTGTTCGAGCACATAGGGGTCGTGATGACCTGTTACACCCAGGAATCTTGCCATGCCCCTACTGCGAGCCAGATCAAAAGCTTCTATAGCTCCCCCTTTACCCATTATTTGGTCGACATCGTCCTTGGTGCGGATGTCATGAATCTGCCACAAATCCAAATGATCTGTCTTCATGTTGGATAAAGTCTGTTCCAGGTGCTCTAAAGCGCCTTGCCTGTCACGCGCATGGGACTTGCTCGTAAGGAAGATATCTTTCCTCCTCTCGCGTAAAGCGTTTCCATAATAAATCTCACTCCCCGAATACGCCCTGGCCGATTCGAAGTAATTAATCCCGAGATCAACTGCCAGGTTTATCAATTCATAGGCTTCTGAATCATGGCCAAAAGTTCTGAGGATTCCTTCGCCGCCCAATCCCATCAATGTTACTGAAACCCCAGTATTTCCAAGGATTCTTGCTGGAACATTCATGTCATGTCTCTCTACAGTTCTTAACGTTAGCCCCAGGCCACCAAATTCATGGACAGAGGGTTGAACAGATATGGATGGAAAGGAAGCACCCGGATGTTATAAGCAAATACACCCGTCTCCTCGCAGTTAATGTTACCCTTATAACGCCATACCCCGGGAGAGATTTGTTCTTCACTAACCATTGCCGTTATATTCCTGTTTAAGAGTTTCTCCGAGTCTCCATCTTGTCCTAATACCCCATGGCACAGATCAACAACAACTTCTTCATTTCCCAGTTTACCGAGCTGAATTGACGCTGTAACCTGAAGGGTTTGTCCCAGAGAAACCCTGTCCGATGATGGCACAGAAACTTCCAGGACGTTGATTTCTTTCCAGAGTGAACGTATCTTGCGCTTCCATTCGCTGAGTTCGGCGGCCCGAGTCAGCTTGTTTTCACCAAGAATTTGGTGCGCCAGCCCAGCCTGAAGGTAATATTCTTCCATATACTGTTCTATCATGCGGTGTGAATTGAAGTACCCGGAAATTTTGGCCATACTATTTTTCATTTTTTCAATCCACCCGTGAGGCAAGCCATCCGGCGCACGATCAAAGAACAGAGGAATTATCTCATATTCCAGCTTGTCGTAGAGTTGTTCCGCGTCTACAATGTCCTCATCTTCCGAATCCGGATAACTTTCATTTCCACCTATGGACCAACCGTTTGTGCCGTCATAGGCCTCCGGCCACCATCCATCCAGAACGCTAAGGTTTAGAACTCCATTGGCCGCTGCTTTCATTCCTGAAGTTCCGCATGCCTCTTTTGGTCTTTTAGGGGTGTTTAACCAAAGGTCACAGCCCTGAACGAGGTAACGAGCGACATTTATGTCGTAATCCTCTATAAATACTATGTTTCTCTGAAATCCTTCAGATCTGGATTGGTGAACTACCTTCTTGATGATTTCCTTGCCTATCATGTCTTTTGGATGGGCTTTCCCGGCGAAAATGAACTGTACAGGTCTTCTTTTGTCCGACATTATTCGGAAGAGTCTCTCCAGATCTGAAAAGATAAGTCCCGCCCTCTTGTATGGAGCGAATCTTCTCGAAAAACCAATAGTAATAGCTTCCGGGTTCAAATATTCTCTAACACGTCTTTTATCTATAGTGGATCCTCCGCCCGAAACCATCTGTTTCATGAGTCGACGGCGACAGAAATTTACAAGACGTTCCCTTCGGGTTTCGTGCACTGACCACAGTTGGTCATGGGGGATGTTATAGACCCTGGACCACACTTTGGCGTTGTCTGGTTCTTCTATCCAGCCTTCACCAAGGTACCTGTCGAAGAGGTCAGACATTTCTTTGGAAAGGTACGACGGAATATGAACGCCATTGGTGACATAGCCAATCGGTATGTCATCATCGTCAATCGATGGCCATAAAGAGCGCCACATTTTTCTTGATACATTGCAATGAAGTTTACTTACAGCGTTTACACCTCTAGACAATCTCAATGCCAGAACGGCCATGGAGAAAGGGGACGTTTTATCTTCAGGACTCGCACAGCCGAGTCCAAGCAGGTCTTTAACGGTCATCCCAAGAGATTCCATATATTTTCTGAAATATTTTTCAACCAGTTCCTGAGAAAACAGATCGATACCGGCAGGAACAGGTGTGTGGGTAGTGAAAACGGTAGACGCCGTTACCGCCTCCATTGCCACCTCAAACGATGTCTTATAGATTGTCATGGTCTGGCGGATACGTTCGAACGCAGCGAACGCAGCGTGACCTTCATTCAGATGATAGACGAATGGCCACAGTCCTAACAGATAAAGGGCTCTTGCTCCTCCAATTCCCAGGACTATTTCCTGTTGAATTCTCATTTCAAGATCTCCGCCATAAAGTTCGGCGGTTATACGTCTCGCGGCCTCAGGGTTTGATGGGTGAGAGGAATCAAGAAGATATAGCGGAATTCGGCCTACCTGGACTTTCCATATTAGAATTTTAACCGGCACATCGGCCAATTCGATGTCAAAAGACAACTGTCCGCCAGACCCATCCCCGACCGGGGTAATTGGAATGTTGTAGAAATCATTGTCAGGATATGATTCCTGCTGCCATCCATCTATGTTCAGATATTGCCGAAAATAGCCCTTTTGATAAAGTAGACCCAATCCAATCAGAGGAAAACAGAGGTTAGACGCGCTCTTTAAGTGATCACCAGCCAAAACGCCAAGCCCCCCGGAGTAAATCGGAAGACATTCAGCGATTCCATACTCCATGCTGAAATAGGCGATCCGATAGTCTATGGGTCTTTCCAGATTAAAAGAGTAATTCTCTATGTTGCTCACATAATTGTCGAATGATCTTTCGATCTGACGGACTCGCTCAATTAGTGCGTTGTCTTCCATAATTTCACGGATTCTATCCGGCTGTAACCTCGAAAGTAGCATTACTGGATTGTGATTTGTAGCCTCCCAAAGGATAGGGTCGAGGGCTTGAAAGAGTCTGTTGGCTTCCGGATTCCATGTAAACCACATGTTCATGGCGATAATTCTGAGCGGTTGAAGCTCATCAGGCAGATCGGCACGGACGACCAAGTGACGAAGTTTCATTATTTGACCTCTTTGCAAATAAAGGAAAGACTACTTTAGAAGAGAGTTTAAGTAGAATTTCTCCAAAATTTCTATCAGGAACAGTTTCAATGTGCAAGTTGATTGGAGTAACCCAAGGAGTAACCCAAAATAGTTGCAGACCGGGTATATAGAAGATAGAATGACCACATGGTCACCTGACCCTAGGCTTGCTTGGGCTGATTCAAAAGGTTAATTCGTAGCCATGGATTACATGATCGACGTTGGCACTCAAATATTTCAAAAACTTACTCCGGTTAAGAGACAAAAGGTTTTTCAGTCTGCTATTTCCGAGTTTGCTGAACAGGGCTACAGAAAAGCCTCTGTGAACAACATCGTCAGAACTGCGGAAATAAGCAAGGGGAGCCTGTTTCAGTATTTTTCATCAAAGAGAAAGCTTTTCACCTGCACAGTCAACGCTTCAGCAGTTTTGGTAAAGGACTATTTGAAGAATGTCAGAAATGAGACGACGGGAGAGAATTTTTTTGATCGTTTAGAAAAAATCATTCTTTCAGGATTCCGTTTCATAGACAAGCATCCGCTAATGGCTAGAATATATTTTCAACTCCTTCAATCTGGTGAAGCTCCATTTGGTTCCGAACAGGTTATGGAACTCAGAAGAAATGCTGAGCGTTTCCTGGGAGAGCTGATTCTCGAAGCCATGTCAAAAGGCGAATTGAGGCGTGACCTGAGCACGGACAAGGTATCCTTCATTATTTATAGTCTTCTTGAGTCACTACTTAGAGCCTATTATTCAGATTTCATAGGAGAATCTTCCGGTATCTACAAGGCAAGCCCGGAAGGTTTGACTATTTGGGTGAGGACTGTGATTGATTTTCTAAGAGATGGGATTTCAAATCGTGGGTAAATTCGGAGCACAGACGATGAAAACTAGTCTTAAATTTAAGAAAATTCTTCTGATCGCATGTTTGTTTTCACTGACCGTTTATTCAGGGGTTCTGGCCAAGGACAAAATGACGGTGAAATTTGGAGTCTTACCCGCTCTTCAGGCGTTACCTCTTTTTGTTGCTGAATCCAGGGGACTTTTTTCAAAGCATGGGGTGGACGTTGAACTCATACTTTTTAATACTACCGCGGAAAAGGATATAGCATTGGTTTCAGGAAGCCTTCAAGGCTGTTTTGCGGATCTGGTCACGCCTATGATTCTAAAGGGAAACGGTCGAGACATTGTTGTTGTAGCAAAAACATACGATACCCGATTTGATCGCAGGATGTTTGCGGTACTATCCAAACCAGGATCAAAGGTTAGTTCTTTTAAGGAACTGGAAGGTAAACCAGTGGCGATATCGTCAAATTCAGTAGTGGATCTTGTCAATGAGAAACTTCATGTTGCTGCAGGGGTTTCCAAAGACACTATAAATACAATTGAGTTGAAAAATATTGGACTGCGTTTTCAGGCACTTATAACGGGGCAGATTGAAGCAGCCGCTCTTCCCGAACCACTAGTTACCGTGGCGATCTCCAGAGGAGCGAAACTCCTGGGCGATGACTCAGGCCTGGGAGAGAGTCAAACCGTATTGGTGTTCACGGGAGAATTTGTAAATAAAAACATGGAGCTGGTGAGAGGGTTCCTAGCTGCGGTTGAAGAAGCCAATCACCTTATCAACGAACATCCGGATTCTGTAAGAGATATAATGGTGGACAAAGTACGTTTACCAGAATCACTCAAATCGAAATATCCCGTGCCTAAGTTTCCGACTTTGGCCGCTCCTGATCGAAAAGTGCTGAACACTGTGCTGGCTTGGCTCAATCAGAGGAAAGTGATTCATTCAGATATTGAATATGAGCAGGCGGTTAATGACCAACTACTGCCCTGAACTGATTCTCCTGAATAAAGTGAGTAAAGAGTACGTAACTGACGCAGGTTCGAATCAAGCCCTTTCAGATATAGGTTTTCGACTGGGAACATCGGAAACGGTATCCATAGTGGGGCCATCCGGTTGTGGCAAATCCACGTTGCTTCTGGTCCTGGCGGGCCTTGAGAAACCGACCTCAGGTTCGGTAAAGTTTAAGGGACGAAGTTTGGATAAACCTCCGAGAGAAGCTGCGTTGGTCCTTCAGGACTATGGATTGTTTCCCTGGAAAACGGTTAGGCAAAACGTAGAGCTCGGAATAAAAATCAGGGGTGAGTCAGTCAACGGGAGTGGACTCGAGGCTTTACTGGCTGAACTGGATATAGCCTCGAAAGTGGATGACTATCCTCAGCAACTGTCGGGT
>DYRE01000362.1 GCA_020718965.1 Desulfomonile tiedjei | reverse complement strand
CAACGACCTCGATTTGATCAAGCAGGAGATAGAGATTCTCAGAAATGAGATGCAGGACAATATTGCCGCGATACATAGGCTTGAAATCCTAACACTTTCCTCGAGGATGGATCTTCTCAGCGCTTTTGGGAAAGCCCTACCGCCCACAGTTCCAGGAAGAACCAGAAGATCACACAAACCCCAGGGTTTCAGTTTTGGCATAATTACCAACGGGATGCGGCCGGAGAAGTTAGCCAAATTGGTTGATTCGATAAAATTTCAGAAATTATATCCCGACTATTATGAAATCATGGTAGCCGGATGCACGGCTGACCTGAATGGTTCCGAAGGTATCAGGTCGTTTCCCATGGAGGACGCTGCGCAACAGGGGAGACTAGGCGCAATGAGAAACGTGTTGGCCAAGTCGGCCAAGTTTAACAAGTTTGTCTGTTTAGATGACGATTTTCTCCTGCATCCGAACTGGGCTGGATCCGTTAACGAGGTAAAGGGTGATTTTGATGTAGCCACGGGGATTATCCTGAATCCTGACATCTCGAGGTACTGCGATTGGGTGAATATAATAGAAAATTATACTTTTCTAAGGACTTATGATCAGACTTTTGACAAGTGCCAGTATGTAACCGGCGGTTACGGAATATACAAAGACTACATTTTTGATGAACACTCCTGGAACGATGACCTTGGCTTTTATCAGGGGGAGGATGTTTCTTTTTCTCGAAGACTGTTTGACGCCGGTTACCAGCTAAAGTTTATTCCCAAAGCAATAGTAATGCACGATGATGAACGTTATAGACAGAAAGGATACGGGGTAGTAAGGCTCAAACCTGTAGACAGGCGTGTCGTGGACCCCAATCTCAGCATGAAAATGGAAAAGCTGTGTCCACGGACCCTAACATAATCGATTCTGTTGACAATAATATGAGACAGAATTTGTAAATATGGTTGGCACGAAGGGCCTTTGCCCAACATTTGTTTGACGCGACGGAAAAGTTGATTTCGCCGCGTTTATCTTTTAGGTGTGAGGTTGGAGCAAAGTCTGCTCAAAAGCCTGTATCGATCCAGTTATTTTACCGACAATTTCTGGAATAATTCTGTTTCCAGGGATTTTGGAGGGCTATTCCAATCACGGTAGTGTTTCTGGCCATTTACAAGGTTTTTCAAAAATATAAGACACATAGCGATTGTAGTGGATGAATATGGGGATGTCTCTGGTTTTGTCACTGCGGAGGATCTCATAGAGACCCTCCTAAGTGACGAAATAGTTGATGAGACAGACAAGGTTGTAGATTTGCAGGAAAGGGCAAGGCAAATTCATCGCCAACTTCCCAGCGAATAAGCATGGCCAAGGTCACATCCCGTGGTTAGATCAATCCCATACCCTTAAGGACCGACAGCATTACTGACGCTGCCATTACGGACCCTATTTGTCCTCCGGTATTAGCTCCCATGGCATGCATGAGGAGGTAATTTCTTTTGTCATATTCACGTCCAACTGTCTGAACCACGCGAGCCGCCATTGGATAAGCTGAAATTCCCGCCGCTCCAAGCAACGGATTTATTTTCTTGCCCGACAGAACATACATTAGTTTTCCAAATAGCACTCCCGCTACCGTATCCAGGCATATTGCCAGGAAACCCAGTCCGAAGATGGCTATGGTTTGCGGTTTAAGAAAGGCGTGTCCTTCCATGGTTCCACCGATCGCCAAGCCTAGAAAAAGCGTCACAATATTTGCCAATTCATTTTCTGACGCGCCGGTGAGTCTCTGGACCACTCCACTTTCTTTCATGAAATTGCCAAACATGATCATTCCCATCAGCGGAAGGCCTTTTGGCGCTATGAGACCAGTAACCAGGGTAACTACTATAGGGAAGAGCAGTCTGGTTTGAGTAGAAACATTGGATTTTCCGACTCCCATTTTAACCACTGCTTCTTTTTGGGTCACCAGAAGTCTCATCAGTGGCGGCTGAATTATTGGAACAAGGGCCATGTAAGAATAAGCGGCTACTGAAACAGCCCCAAGAAGATGAGGCGCATACTGAGCTGTGACATAGATTGCCGTTGGACCGTCGCAAGCCCCGATAACTCCTATGCAGACGGATTCAAGTTTTGTGAAACCCAAGGCCAGAGCCAGTAGTAGGGTGAGAAATATGCCTAATTGACCAGCCGCTCCAAAGAGTAAAATCTTTGGATTCTCCAGAAGAGGTCCAAAATCGGTCATGGCTCCAATGCCGATGAATATGATTAGTGGAAATACTTCGGTTATTATTCCTACATCATAGAAAAATCTTATAATACCCCCCTCATCCATCAACTCACTGAGAGGCATATTTACCAGGATGCAACCGAATGCGATGGGAACCAGCAGCAGGGGTTCAACGCCCTTTTTAATGGCCAAATACAGCAATATTGCCGCAATGACTAGCATTATCAGGTTAGGGCCACCGGACGTGACAATAAACTTTGTCCCAAGTGACAATCCTGAAAGACCG
>DYRE01000361.1 GCA_020718965.1 Desulfomonile tiedjei | reverse complement strand
TGCTGTCGGCGGGTCTGGGTATATGGAAGGCCATGAAGGTTCAACCTAATGAGGTCCTGTCATGAACGGCGCCAGTCCGGCTATCCAGGCCACAAATCTGTCCAAGGTTTATGGGAGCGGACAAGCGGAAGTCCTGGCAATGAAGGATGTTTCTTTTAACCTTGCAAGTGGTGAAGTAGTCGCTCTTCTTGGGCCAAGCGGCGCAGGAAAATCAACCCTGCTCACCATTGTGGGGCTCGTAAATTCACCAACATCTGGTAAGCTCATCATAGGGGAAGATCTAATTACAGACGGGCCAGTTCCCAAAGTAAACCTGCGGTCGTATCGTCGGAGGTTTATAGGTTATGTCCTGCAAAAAGCCAATCTGATCCCTTTTCTTAACGCTTTGGAGAATGTCCAGCTTGCCCTTGAAATAAATGATATTCCTAGTAAGGTGGCGAAACTCAGGGCTATGGATCTTCTTGAAAGCCTCGATGTCATGCACAGAGCCGACAATTTGCCTTACATGCTCTCAGGAGGTGAACAACAGAGAGTGGCCGTTGCCAGAGCGTTAGCCAACAGGCCTCGCCTGGTACTGGCGGACGAACCCACGGCGGCCCTTGACAGTGTCCGTGGCAGGCAGGTCATGGAATTATTTCGAGACGTGGCGCACAAGCATGGCACAACAGTGATGGTGGCTACGCATGATCATCGAAGCCTCGACATATTCGACCGAATCCTGGAAATGGAAGACGGCCGCTTAAAAGACGAAAAATCCGACTTTAGCGCCAAGCAGGTTTGAACAGGGGATTCAAAATTTCCGCCAAAGATTCAAATGCGAGAGTTTTGGAAAACAAAGACATGCTGGAATCCGATGTCAACCAGAATCAACTGAATGATCCAAGGATTGTTTCCTTACGGGAAGATGACTTAAGATCCAACTCCAGGGTAATGCTAGCGGCTGTGATCGTAGGTGTAGCGCTGATGGGACTGAAGTTTTATGGCTACTGGATTACAGGGTCTTCCGCATTGCTGTCAGACGCGCTGGAGTCAATCATAAATGTTGTGGCGAGCGTTTTTGGCCTCGGGAGCGTTTTGATTTCGGCCAAACCCGCGGACGAAAGCCATCCTTATGGGCATGGGTCAATCGAATTTTTTTCGGCCGGTTTTGAAGGATCACTAATCTTAATAGCGGCTTTGGGAATATTTTTTGAAGGTATAAAACAGGCGTTGAACCCCGTAGCGATACTTAACCTTCGAGAAGGTTTGTTCTTTTTGATCGTTTCTGGGATCGGGAACCTGCTTCTAGGGTTGGTCCTTCTTCGTATCGGTAGACGGACAAAATCCATTGTTCTGGAAGCTGACGGAAAACATCTTTTGACTGATGTTTACACGTCAGTGGCTATACTGGTGGGCCTGGTCCTGGTCTGTTTGACCGGGTGGTACCAATTGGACGGGATAATCGCATGCGCTGCGGGCCTGAATATAGTCTATTGGGGAACCGGGCTTGTCCGACGGGCTTCAGGAGGCCTTATGCATGCTTCTGACCCACAACTACTGGATGAAATAACCCAATTGCTGAAGCGACATAAGAAAGAAATTTGGATCGATATTCACAAGTTGAGGGCATGGCAGTCAGGAAGGCGGGTTCATGTGGATTTTCATCTCTGTGTGCCAGTCGACATGTCCATAATGGATGGCCACCGTGAGGTTAAGGAACTGGAATCACTATTTCTTAAGCATTTCAGAGGGATGTCCGACATATTGATCCATCTCGACCCTTGCAAGCAAAGCGAATGCTCTTTTTGCGAGGTTGACCCGTGTGATGAAAGAAAGGAAAATGTTAATCACAAAATTTCCTGGGATCGTCAAACCCTAACCAGAGACACTCAAACATGACAATTTCTGATATCCGGTCTAAACATTTGACACGGCGTCTTTGATGCCTTACGATCATTAGTTAGTAAGATTAACGCTCAAGGGTGTTCAGAGTTGTTGTCATTTAAAAATTCTGAATAGCCTTTCGGGCGAAACATTATCTCGCTGACGGTCATTTCTCATTTACAGGAGTTTCAAATGGGCATTCCAGGACCCACAGAGTTAATATTGATCCTTGCTGTTGTGCTACTGATTTTTGGAGCAAAACGAATTCCAGAAATTATGGGCGGGGTTGGGCAAGGCATAAAATCACTGAAGAAAAACCTTGAACAAGAGGAAGAACCTGCTAAACCAGTTCAAACGGAGGCTACCGCTATTCCGTCCCCGGGAAGTAAACCAGTAGAGCCCAGTTGAAACCGACAATACACTTACACAAGCTAAAACAGCGGGAAACTAATACGTGAAATTGAGTCAAGTGTAGGTTGTGGATTTGCTTCACGGCCTACATTTCTCAAGTTAAACGGCCATATTTATAGTATAACTCAACTTTCGCACTTAGCAAGAAAGCCCGGTCTGATGCAGCTCTGAAGAGCGACAATTTAGTTTGTCACATTCCGTTGCGGGAGTTGTAGTG
>DYRE01000360.1 GCA_020718965.1 Desulfomonile tiedjei | reverse complement strand
TTTGGAGTAGTTATTAATTTGAATTTTCCTCAAGAGCGTCTTTGCGAGACAGTTTGATTTTCCCTTGGGAGTCAATTCCTATTACCTTTACCATTACTGTTTCGCCTTCTTTTACCACATCCGTAACTTTTCGGACGCGCTCATTGGCTAATTGCGATATGTGAACGAGGCCATCGGTTCCGGGAAAAATTTCCACAAATGCCCCGAAATCGGTTATTTTTCGAACAGTACCTTCGTAAAGTTTTCCTACCTCCGCCTGCTGAGTGAGGCTTTCAATTGCTTTCTTGGCTGCTTCGGCCCCTACTACATCGACGGAAGCTATCAATACCTTGCCGGTATCATCAACCTCAATCTTGGTGCCTGTTTCTTCCTGGATGGCTCTAATTATTTTTCCGCCCGGACCAATAATATCGCGGATTCTGTCGGGGTTGATATAAATCACATATATGCGGGGGGCGTACGGAGAAATCTCCTTTCGTGGTTCGACTAGAGCCTTAGTCATTTCTCCGAGGATGTGTTCTCTGCCCTGTTTGGCCTGAAAAAGAGCTTGCGAAAGAACTTCACGGGTGATGCCCTGGATTTTTATATCCATCTGAAGGGCTGTTATGCCTTGAAGTGTACCGGCAACCTTGAAGTCCATGTCTCCGTAATGGTCCTCGTCTCCGATTATGTCTGAAAGGATGGCGATCTTGTCCCCTTCCTGAAAAAGCCCCATTGCTATTCCCGCGACCGGTTCAGCCAGGGGAACACCTGCGTCCATCAATGAAAGGGACGCTCCACAAACCGATGCCATCGATGACGATCCGTTAGATTCCAGAATTTCAGACACGACCCGTATGGTATAGGGGAAATCTTCATCATTGGGGAGCAGATAAGCTATTGCTCTCTCGGCAAGGGCGCCATGACCAACCTCTCGACGGGACGGCCCACGCAGAAATTTCACTTCACCAACTGAGAAAGGAGGAAATTTGTAATGAAGCATGAAGGATTTGTAACTCGATCCCTCGAGAGCTTCAACCTTCTGCTCGTCAGATGAGGTCCCCAGGGTAGCTATAACCATAGCCTGGGTTTCTCCTCGAGTGAACAGCGCGCTTCCGTGGGTTCTCGGTAGGACTCCAACTTCACAGTCAATGTCTCGAACTTGAGTAAATCCTCTTCCACCGATTCTCACATTCTTTTCGAGAATCATCTTCCTGATAAGGTTTCGCTCAATCTCCTCAAAGAAAGACATAACTTCTGAACGTCTGCTCTGAAAATCATCTCCGAGGGACTCCAAAGACTCTACGTGTACACGGTTAAGCGCATCACGACGTTCCAGTTTAGCCGAAATATTGAGAGCGTCTTCGACCCGGGTGCTCCACTCAGTGTTTATCCTATTAAATAGTTCCTCGTCTTTGGATTTTGGGGTGACCTGACGTTTAGGCTTTCCTGCTAAATCTCGAAGTTTTTCCTGGGCCTCCACTATGTTCAAAACGTCTTCATAGGCCCTGTAAATGGCATCTACTACGACCTGTTCGGAAACCCTTTCGGCTCCGCCTTCAACCATGACGATGCCATTGCGGGATCCGACAACAATAAGATTCAGGTCCGAATAAGTCTCTTCCAGAGGAGTGGGATTAACAACGAAATTGCCTTCAACCCGTCCTATTCTGACTGCCCCTATAGGTCCATTGAAAGGGATGTCTGATATATGAAGGGCGGCTGAAGCGCCATTGATGGCCATCATATCAGGTTCAAAATCTCCATCGGATGATAAAACCGTGGCGATTATCTGAGTCTCAGAAACGAATCCACTGGGGAAAAGGGGCCTAATAGGCCGATCTATAAATCTAGCGGTCAGTATTTCCTTCTCAGTGGGCCGACCTTCCCGTTTGAAAAATCCACCCGGGATTTTCCCAGCGGCGTAAGTCATCTCGAGGTAATCTACCGTCAGGGGAAAGAAATCAATACCTTCTCTGCCTTGCTTCTCTGCTACAGCAGTCACTAAAACTAAAGTTTCACCGGTCTGGACAAGGATTGAACCAGAAGCCTGTTTAGCCAGGCGGCCTGTTTCAAAAATTATTTCCTTTCCTGACACAGTACAAGAAGTCCTGTGCGCCATATCTTTTTTTGGTCCTCTCATAAAAATTTACTAAATACAGGCGCATGTCCAAAACCGTATTGCAGGCAAGACACCGTTTATTTCCTTATACCTAGTTCCGTTATAATCGTTTTATATCTGTCAACATTTTTTGATTTCAGGTAATCCAGCAAACGGCGTCTCTGGCCTACCAGCTTCAGGAGCCCTCTTCTCGAGTGATGGTCTTTTTTGTGGATTTTGAAATGTTCCGTCAAATATCCAATTCTTTCACTCAGCAATGCTATTTGAACTTCTGGAGAGCCAGTGTCCGAAGAGTGTATTCTGAATTTTTCTATGATTGTTGCCTTTTTCTCACTCTGGAACGCCAATTTCTCATCTCCTCTGTACAATTTTTGTTGGTTCACAAAGTTAATCAA
>DYRE01000359.1 GCA_020718965.1 Desulfomonile tiedjei | reverse complement strand
TATACCATTTCATACCGACGCCGTTGCCACAGCGGGCGTAATCCCGGTGGACGTTCAGGATCTGAATGTGGACATGTTGTCTTTGGCGTCCAATCCATTCTATGGGCCTCATGGAGTAGGGGCCCTATATGTTCGTAAAGGCGCCAGGATAACGCCGTTGCTCGATGGTGGGATTCAGGAGGGCGGATACAGGGCAGGGACCGAAAATGTGATTGGCGTCATCGGTATGGGGAAAGCCGCCGAAATAGCTATCAGGGAGATTCAGAACCGGTCTGACCATGTTCGGCCTTTACGCGATCGACTGATGAAGGAAATTCCTCTAACAATCGAAGAAGTAGGCCTGGTAGGTCATCCGACAGAAAGATTGCCGGGCAACGCCAGCCTGACAGTGAGATACGTCGAAGGTGAATCCATGTTGCTCTTTCTCGACATGGAGGGAGTGAAAATTGCCAGCGGGTCTGCTTGCATATCAAGGTCTCTCAAGGTGTCACACGTGATGCTGGCAATGGGAATTGACGCCGGTACCGCTCAGGGTTCTCTTCTTTTCACTTTGGGCGCTGACAATGCTAACGAGGATGTGGATGACGTTCTTAGAATTTTGCCTCCTATTGTCCAGAGGCTAAGAGACATGTCTCCACTATACAAGAAAACAGGAAGGCTGAAAGTCGCAAGCTAAACAAATAGCTTCGTCGAAGAATTCAGGGGTGTGAAAATGTACAATGAAACAGTAATGGACCATTTTACCAATCCAAGAAACGTTGGGGAAATACCTGACGCTGATGGCATAGGCAGTGTTGGCAATCCGTCTTGTGGTGACATAATGGAATTCTACATCAAGGTGAACAAGGATGTCCTGGAAGATGTAAAATTCAAAACATTCGGCTGTGGCGCCGCTATTGCGGTTTCAAGCATGGTAAGTGAGCTGGCCAAGGGTAAAACCCTGGACGAGGCTATGCAGATAACCAATCAGTCGGTTATAGAAGCATTGGACGGATTACCAAAAAAGAAGCATCATTGTTCGAATTTGGGCGCCGACGCTTTACATAGAGCTATCGAGGATTACAGGGCGAAGCAGAAAGGGATCGAGTTTGAAAAACCGTCGGACAGTCCGGAGGTGTGCTCCTGTCCTGTCTGTGATGTCAACGATCCTGAAGAGGCCCCCTATTGCGCGTCCGCATGTAAGCGATCTTCATAAAAATAAGCCGAAAGATAATTCCAAGATTCAGGTATGTCTATCTCCAGGGCGATCGATGATCCTGCCGTCCTGGAGATATCTACGCGCTCATTAAAATACAAAGAAATTTGGCCCTAATTAAGGAAGTCAACAAAAACAGTAAATTACAAAAATCATCAAAGTATCTATGTTAATTTTTATTATAATATAGTTTAAATAAACTTGACAAGGTCTCAATAAAATGATTGATTCCATTGCAGCGACAAACCAAACCTAATCCTTCCTTTGGCCCGTTTTAGAACGGGCTACTTTTTTGTGGGGCACAGATCAATTGAATCAACGCGACCTTCCATCTTATTTGCCCGCCAAATTTCAGCGGATTCACATTGAACTCACTAACAGGTGCAATTTTCAATGCGTATTTTGCCCAGATAGCATCATGACCCGCAAACGGGGAATCATGCCGGAAGCATTGGCTCGATCAGCGCTCGACCAGATTTCCGAGCTGGATCTTGCGGATAAAGTGACATTTCACGTTATGGGCGAACCTTTGCTTCATCCAAAACTTTTTGAGATACTGGACTACGCCGCTTCCAAAAATATTCCGGTGGGACTGACTACAAACGGCGCTCTGTTAAGACCTAAAGTCATCCAGGAACTTGCCCGTCGCAATCTCTATCAGATCGATATTTCTCTTCAAACCCCGGATAAAGAAAGTTTTAACGCAACTCGCTGCACCAATATGGATTTCGGGGAGTACCGCGACAATCTGCTCAATCTTCTTGGCGCGTGCTCAGCCAAGGCTTCACCCCCGATCTTCAAAATACGCATCATGACTACCCGCTTTGCCCGTAAAATGAGAGAACAACTAAATATACAGAACTTTATGCCTGATTCCGAGACACTCAGAACAACGATTCTGGAATGGAGCGCTCTTGTCTACAATGCCCTGGGATTGGAGTTCGCCCGGGAGGAGTTTGAGCGCAGGATAAAGAAAATATCGATATATGGCTGGAATGTGATTGAGATCAGCCCCAGGGTTTTCATTGAGACTTATGTGCTTACGGATTGGGGAAACGCTTTCGCCGGAGACAGCGTGATAGAATCCAGCCGAGGGTATTGTTTTGGCATGCGGGATCATTTTGCGATTCTGTATTCAGGGGAGGTAGTCCTCTGTTGCCTGGACTTCGACGGAAAGACCGCTTTGGGAAATCTCAATGACTCTTCTTTGCTCGATGTCCTTAAATCCCCGGAATTGAGTAGCATAATGAAAGGTTTTCAGAGCGGTAAGCTGGTCCACAAATACTGCCGTCAATGCCTTGGAAGCGGCT
>DYRE01000358.1 GCA_020718965.1 Desulfomonile tiedjei | reverse complement strand
CACCGGGTTTTTAACGTTCAGAACAAACAACGGTTCTTCATTCCTGACAGGGAAGAAGATTTTTTCGCCCACCTGGACGACATATTTCCCCGGGACCTGCTCCTGCAACCGCCTGAAGCCAGCTTTGCCGACCTTGACCGGCAGTTGCAGAGCCTGTCCGTCCGGATCGAGCGGTTCTGCACCAATCCGGCCAAAGACGGTGTCAAGGCGGAGCCGTTGGGCGACCATCTCAGAAACCTTCGGCAGCTTTTGGCCAAAAAAGATGAATTGCCGGTGGATGCCCTCGCCGAGGTCCGCCGCTACCGGGCCATGATCAACGAATACCGAATCGTCCTCTTCTCGCCGGAGCTTAAACCCCGCGAAGCGGTATCAGCCAAGAAACTCGAGGCCCAATGGCGAACGGTCCTGGCCAGCTGTTGAACCGGAACAAAGACCCGCACCACCTGGTTAGGAGCCGTTACGAAATAACTAGGAGTCTGTCGGATTTATGAGCCATTCAGCGATAGAAAAAAGATGCACGAAATTCACGTATCGTCTTGATTTCACCATATAAAGCTTGACATTATCTGGTGTTTCTGGTTAATTCCTATGTAATTCTGGTCAATTACATAGCGAGAGATATATGATCTTAAAATTTATTCCTACAAACAGAGACCAACAGTACCTCTTCCCGCCATCCATTAAAGATTGGCTTCCGGAAAGGCATCTGGCCCAGTTTATTGTTGATATCGTCTCACAGCTTGATCTTCGGCCTATTACGGAAACCTATGCCGGGAAAGGATTTAAGGCGTATCATCCTGAAATTATTTTATCTTTGCTGTTTTATGGTTATGCGACCGGGGTATTCTCCAGCCGAAAAATTGAGAAAGCAACCTATGACTCCGTTGCCTTTCGTTTTATCTCCGCTAACACCCATCCTGATCATGATACCATAGCCGCCTTCCGCAAGCGTTTTCTTGAACAACTCAACCCTCTTTTTGTAGAGATTTTGATGCTTGCCCGTGAAATGGGTCTTTTGAAATTGGGCAAAGTCAGCCTTGATGGCACCAAGGTAAAAGCCAATGCCTCCAAGCATCATGCCTTGAGTTGGGATCATGCCGGCAAAATCGAACAGCAATTGCAGGCCGAGGTTGATGAACTCATCCGACTTGCCGAACAGGCTGACTCCGAAGAAATTCCCGAAGGAATGGATATTCCGGAAGAACTCTGCCGTCGTCGAGACCGGTTGGATGCCATAGCCCAAGCAAAGGTAAAAATTGAGGAGCGAGCAGCACAAAGATACGCTCAGGAACAAAAGGAATACGAAGATAAAGTTGCTGAACGTTCTGCAAAAGCTGAAGCTACCGGGAAGAAGCCTCGGGGCCGCGAGCCGAAACCACCCATTCCAGGACCTCGAAAAAATGATCAAGTCAATTTGACTGACGAAGAATCCCGCATCATGCCGTCCTCAGACAAGGGATTTGTCCAGGCTTATAATGCGCAAACTGCTGTTGACGTTGATACAATGCTTATTGTTGAGTCTCACATCAGTCAGGCACCAAACGATAAGCAAGAGCTCACCCCCACCCTTGCAGCCCTGAACACGTTGCCTGAGAAATTGGGCAAGGTTGACACCATGCTGGCCGATGCCGGCTATTACAGCGATGACAACGTTGCGTCGAGCGAGCAGGCAGGAATTGATCCGTTCATTCCCCCAAGTCGGGAAAAGCATAACCAACCACTTACCGAACGATTCATCGACCCTGCTCCTCTACCGGAAGATGCAAAGCCGATTGACAAGATGAGGAACAAACTCAAGACTGTCGAGGGCCGTAAGGTTTACGCGCAACGCAAGAGCACGGTTGAACCAGTCTTTGGCATTATAAAACACGTCTTAGGTTTCCGGCAATTTTTCCTGAGGGGGCTGGAGGCAGTTTCCGGTGAATGGACACTTGTGTCCATTGCATGGAATTTGAAGCGGATGTTTGTCTTAAATAGTTAAATAATGTCAAAGAACAAGGCCAAATCAACAGATTTCAAGTCAATTCAGCAAATATAGACCAGAGAATTGGTAATCCTTATCAACTAAGTTAATTTATCAACTCCATCTGTTAGGTTGCGGACCAGTCGTGATGGTTCTAAATCCGACAGACTCCTAGTGACGTTTGCCAGAGAACCGTAAAACGCCAGCGGCAGTGGAAAGCTTTTCGAGTTTCTCTCTGCCTTTTTCATTTCCGCCGTCTGCCGAGATTTCATGACCAATAGAGAGATTCTCAAGCGATTGTACAGAGTTGTCAGCCCACATCAGGTAAAACTGCTGATCGCTATGGGGGCCATGATCTGCGTTGCCGGTTTTACCGGCGCCCAGGCTTATCTGGTCAAAGATCTGCTCGACAAAATTTTCATGGAAAAAGACATCTTTTTCCTGAAGGCGCTGCCCTTGGTCGTCATAGTCATCTTTTTCCTGAAAGGGGCGGCCTATTATCTCTACACCTTTCTTCTTGAACAGGTCGGTCAATCGGTCATTCGCGA
>DYRE01000357.1 GCA_020718965.1 Desulfomonile tiedjei | reverse complement strand
TGAGGATAACAATAATTGCTCTACATGAAAAGGGGTGTCGCCTTAATTAGTTTCAGAATCAGTTCCCATATCTGCGAGATGTAAAAATGAAGATTTCAAGGCGCAAGCTTAACTCGGCGCCCTAACGACCTAACAGGTGGTTGTTGATAAAGTGATCTATCGTGAGCCAAAAAGTTTTGAGAATGACCCGCGAATTCCCTCACCCAAAGACAATACATCTTGACCTATTTGCTGAAAAATTGTGGTAGGCTGGTTCTGATTTTGAGGTTCTCTGATGTCAGTTGACTGGATTTCAGAAGTTTTCTTCTGGGAATCTCCGAAAGATTCAAGAATAGAGCCACCTATCAGATTACGGTTTGGCAAGGGTTGGGCTGCAGGGAGTTCAGAAACCCCGCCTTGATAATAGCCCGAATTCAGCCGGTCTGTAGTCTTTGCCTTTTCTGTAGTGTTGTTCAATCCACGAATAGGTAAACCGCTTCCTTGCAAAGGAGTCACAGTTTGTGAGGGATAGTAAGGACGCGCCTCTGGAAGTGGGGCATTGATCTTGGCGTTCTCTGGCTTTGATATTCGTCGGTCCCTCTTTGATGTAGGGGAGAGGGCAGTGACTGGAGGAGCTTGACGCTCTCGATTCGCCATGGAAGGGTCCGTCGTCGATGATCCTTGCGGAAGCTTATTCCTTGAGGCTTGCGGAACTTTTGACAAGTCTGTTCCGGAGCCTGTCTTCCTTTTCAAACGTGTCTTGGGAGTTGAGGTGTTTGAGATGGTTTCGCCTCCAGTGACCGGTGGATTTTTCAAGGTTTCATTCCTGGATTGGCCCGACTTTTTGGGCCCATCCGCATTTGGAGGGGGTAATTCCCGAGATGGTTGAAAAGGCAAAGACTGGATTTCGTTTTCTCGTGTTTCCAGTGAGTCGGGTGTTGGCGCTTGAGGACCAAGCGGAGCTTGCACCGGCCCTCTTTTTGTAGGTCCCGCTACTACTGCTGGCGCCTCAGGAGCCAAACCGATGCCCTGTCGAGCGTCAGATTGAAAATACGCTTCCTCTCCAACAGTTCGTGAACGGCCAGAGTCCAGCATTGATGAACAAAACCGGTCCAGGTGTTTTGAGTTCCAGTTTGTCTTTCCTGAGAAAAAACCTACTACCATACCTTGCTGATCTATCAAGTAGCTGGTCGGGAACTGAGGGATTTCGTAAATAGCTTCAGCGTTTTTATTGGTGACGAAATACGAGGCGTTATCGCCGGCGAATTTTCTTCGACTGACAGAGAAAGACTTGTCGGCGTCAAAAGCGACACTCAGAGCGGTAGGATTGCTCTTGATGAAGGCTTTGATCTTCTCGATCGGATCAACAAGGTTCAAAGCTATGATTTCGAGACCTCCACTGGAATGTTTTAACAATAGTCGTTCCATGGAGCGCATTTCAGAAGGCCAGTCAGTCGAGTCGACGGTCCAGAAAGTCAGAATGACCAATTTCCCCCGAAGTTGCCGCAAATCAACTCTTTGGTCTTGAGTTGTGGTGAAATGCAAATTCTTGGCGGGTCTTTCATAGTTTAAACCATGAAAATTGGAACTCTTCATTAGATCAACAAAAACATCCGATTTATCAAGACAGATCGTTCCGAAAGCCCACTGGACGAACAGTGATAATGACAATACAGCGATCGTGAAGAAACGAATCATTAGCGGGCTCCGTAAAAAATATAACGAATCGATTTAATTATAAATTATAATCATAAGTATTTCAAGCATTTTATAATAATAAACGTGTGCTTGCTTTTTCACAATCTACGCGATATAACGCGAATCGTCTGGGGCGGCAAGACGATCGCCGGCGCTTACAGCGCGGGAGGAAAGTCCGAACTCCGTAGGGCAGGATGCCGGGTAACACCCGGTGGGGGCGACCCCGAGGAAAGCGCAACAGAAAGCAAACCGCCTTCGGAAACGAAGGTAAGGGTGAAACGGTGAGGTAAGAGCTCACCGGTTCTCGTGGTAACGCGGGAAGCCAGGCAAACCCCATCCGGAGCAAGACCAAATAGGGAAGCGATTGAGGGTGGCCCGTCCGATGCTTCCGGGTTGGTCGCTTGAGGTAACGGGTAACCGTTATCCTAGATGAATGATCGTCGTCCGGTTTTCCGGAAACAGAATTCGGCTTAATGCCCGCCCCAGACTAACATCGAAAGGAGTTAGAAATGGCTGAACCCGACGAAGATTCAAGAGCCTCCAACGATGATGGCGCCAATCTAAAGAATGCCCAAGTAGGGCCGTCGCGTCTGTCTCTTACCCTTTTGATAGCGCTGGTGATAGTTGTCACAGCAGTAGTCTCAGTCTTTCGAAACGAAGTAATTTCAACGGTTAGAAAGGCGTCGGCCAACCTTTTTCCGTTTTGTAACACAGTACAACAGACTGACGATTCGGTCGCCGGGAAGGCTGAACTTAAACCAGAACCAGCGGTTTCGGTAATTACTCCTTCCAGTCCCGGCGCCAATATGGAGCCAGATCAACCCAATAGGCTCGCTTTATCATCCGA
>DYRE01000037.1 GCA_020718965.1 Desulfomonile tiedjei | reverse complement strand
GGATAAATCAGAGTCAGTCAGAGATCTGATCAAGACCGCCCAGGCGCTGGAAGGTCTCACAAGGCACGCGTCAACGCACGCGGCGGGTATAGTAATCTCTGATAGGCCACTTGTGGAGAGACTGCCTCTTTACAAGGGCAACAATGATGAAACTCTCACCCAGTTTGATATGACGTGGGTGGAGAAAATTGGTCTCGTCAAATTTGATTTCCTGGGACTCAAAACGCTTTCCGTAATTGACAGGACCTTACGCCTGATCGAGAAATCCAATGGTAGTTCTCTGGAGATGAGATCGATACCTTTGGACGATCCGTCAACATTTGAAAGGCTTTCTCGCGGGGAGACCCTTGGTGTGTTCCAGCTTGAATCTTCCGGAATGAGAGACGTCCTGACCAAATTCAAACCCACGGTCTTCGAGGATTTGATTGCAATTCTGGCCTTGTACAGGCCTGGTCCTTTGGAATCTGGAATGGTGGATGATTTTATCAACAGAAAACATGGCCGAATTCCTATAGAATATCCTTTGCCCGAACTGGAACCCATCCTGAAGGAAACCTATGGTGTCATAGTTTATCAGGAACAGGTCATGAGCATTTCGACGACACTTGCCAATTATACTCTGGGAGAGGCGGATCTGCTACGCAGGGCTATGGGCAAGAAAAAATTTGAAGAAATGGCGAAACAGAAGAGCCAGTTCGTCCAAGGGGCCCTTCAGAATAAGATCGATTCCGAGAAAGCTTCTCACATATTCGATCTGATGGAAAAATTTGCGGGATATGGTTTCAATAAGTCGCATTCCGCTGCATATGCCATGGTGACTTATCAGACAGCCTACCTCAAGACTCACTACCCTGCGGAGTTTATGGCTGCGCAGCTAAGCCTGGAATCAGCTAATTCGGACAAGATCACGATATATCTACAGGAATGTCGTGACATCGGAATCCAGATATTGCCGCCCCATGTCAATGAGTCCTTTGAGGATTTTTTAGTATCAAATGGAAGGATTGTTTTTGGTTTGAGCGCTGTAAAAAATGTGGGGGAATCGGCAATTACTTCCATACTTGAAACTCGGGATGAAGCTGGCCCCTTTTGTAGCCTTCAGGACTTTACCCGCCGGGTTGATTTGCGCAAGGTAAACAAAAAAGTAATTGACAGCTTAATAAAGTGCGGGGCCTTTGAAGGATTGGGCCCTAGTAGGCGTGCAATGTCGGAAGCTCTCGATATGGTCCTGGATCATGCCACCAGTTTTCAAAGGGAGCGTCAAGAGGGTCAGTTCAACCTTTTTTCTATAGAATGTTCACCCGGTCAATTTGGTAATCTTACGGACACTGCCATAGCAGATTGTCCGGAATGGGATGAAATGACTCGCCTTAGTTTTGAAAAGGACCTGATGGGTTTTTATTTAAGCGGCCACCCTTTACTGAACTATCAGGAATTAGTAAATAAATTTACAAATGCGAGTACATCTTATCTTTCCGGCATTTCAAACTCGATCCCTATCCGTATGTCGGGAATTGTCAAGAAGGTGAAAGAAATTAATACCCGAAAAGGTGACAGGATGGCGTTTGTGACAATCGAGGATTTGGAAGGAATAGTCGAAGGAACAGTTTTTTCAGATGTTTATCTGGCCAGCCGCGATCTTATAAATTCCGGCGAGCCTCTGATCTTTGCTGCGACCCGTGATGGGGAACCGGATGCCCCCAAAATACTTGTAAACGAAATTCACAAACTAAAAGACGCCCCACGGCACTTCAGTAAAGAGATTCAAATAAGGGTGAAATCTTTAGGAACAGATCCTCAGCAGATACAAAGATTGAAGATGACTCTTGAAAAACACAGGGGGAAAATACCGGTAAAACTTCATATAGTGATACCCAACAAAACTGAGACAATCATAAATCTTGCCTCAACAGCCTGTGATCCTTCAGAAGCTTTCCTCGAAGAAGCTCGCGAAATGTTCGGATATCAACCTGTGACCTGCGTTTAAATTTATTCATAAAGGATAGTTTGAACCAATTTCAATGGCTTTAGAAGTCTTAATGACGAATTTCGTACAATTGGCAATCCAAAGGAGAAACCTCAACCTTGAGTGATTCTGTTCCCCAAACAATAGAGAAGATTCAGGAAACGTCGATTGGAGACGAGGTTGAAAAGCGCTATCTGGCTTATGCTCTTTCCACGATTGTATCACGGGCCTTGCCGGATGTAAGAGATGGCCTCAAGCCTGTACACAGGAGAATCCTGTACGCTATGCACGGTATGAGACTAGGTGATTCGGCCCGAATGAGAAAATCCGCAGCCGTGGTGGGGGAAGTCATCGGTAAATATCATCCCCATGGAGATCAGGCTGCCTATGACGCGTTAGTCCGAATGGCCCAGGACTTTAGCCTCAGATATCCCCTGATAGATGGCTCAGGAAACTTTGGATCCATTGATGGTGATTCACCGGCGGCAATGCGCTACACGGAGACGAGGTTAAGCAACTTCGCTGGTCTTTTGCTCAGAAATGTAGACGAGGGGACCACTGATTTCAGGCCTACCTATGATGGGGTAGGCGAGGAACCCGATGTCTTGCCTGCGGTTGTTCCCAATCTTTTGTTGAACGGGTCTTCAGGAATTGCTGTTGGAATGAGTTGTTCGTTTCCACCTCACAATCTTCGGGAGGTCATATCCGCATGTCGGGCTGCAATAAAAAAACCTGGAATGAGTGTAGCAGAGTTGATGCAATTTTTAGGAGGCCCAGATTTCCCCACTGGTGGGCAGATTCTTGAATCTCATGAAAAACTTCTGGAAATCTATGAATCCGGGCACGGCGCCGTGCGGCTGCGAGGTACATATAAGGTGGAGCATGTGGGCAAATCCAGAATCCATCTGATAATAACCTCAGTCCCATACTCTGTGAACAAATCTAAGTTGGTGGAACGAATAGCATTGCTTATTCGTGAAAAGCGACTGAAAAATGTTTACGATGTTCGAGACGAAAGCGCAGAGGACGTTAGGGTTGTAGTCGAAATAAGGGGCTCTGAAATCAAACCAGAAGCGATAGCGGCCTTTCTGTATCGACACACAGAACTTCAAATAAATTTTCCCATGAATTTTATCGCAATCAATCCCAGTGGCGCCCCGGATAGAATGTCGTTGGATAAAATCATCCGACATTTTCTGGAGTTTCGTTATCACAAGACTGTGCGAAGGCTGAACTATCTCCTGGAAATCCTGAAAAAGAGAATTCACATACTCAACGGTTTTGAAATCCTTTTTGATGATCTTGACAAAGCAATCTCTTTGATTCGTTCCTCAAGGAGCAGGGCTGAGGCGGCTTCCAGTTTGAGAGAAAATTTTCCATTAGATGACCAGCAGATCGACGCCATTCTCGATATGCGGCTATATAGACTCGTAGGGATTGAAATAGGCAAAGTGCTTGACGAGTTGGCCTCAAAAAGGAAACAGGCTTTGGAAATCGAAAGGGATCTTTCTAGTCCGACTCGTTTATGGAAGATTATCGATCGGGAGATGGAAGAAGTCGCCTCCAAGAATTCGGATGCAAGGCTGTCGGAAATCATTCCAGAGTCTGAGGCCGGAGCCCTGGACTACGACGCTCAATCATTCATTGATCAGGACGATACTTCAGTAATTCTGTCTTCACAAGGCTGGATAAGAAGAATAAAATCAGAAGTTGAAAATGCTTCAAACCTGAAGTTCCGTGAAGGGGACTCTCTTTTAGGACTTGTACGAACTAATACCTCCAAAACTGTTACGGTTTTTACCAACCGTGGCAAGCTTTATTCAATCCGCGCGGCCGACATTCCAGCTTCGGGAGGTTTTGGTGAGCCTTTAAGTTCAATGCTTCGGCTAGACGATGGTGAGATAGCAATCTGCCTGATGGACGCAGATCCTGGATCAGATGAATCCACCGAACCGACGCCAGATCCTGAAGATCTAAATACGGCTGAAGACACAGATACTTTGATCGACCAGCCCTCGTTGTTCGTCGATGGACGAATTGAAGATCTGCATGGGGAAAGTACTCCAGAAAATCGCTTTATGGCTGTTCTGGTCACTAGGAAGGGCAAGGGATTCAGGTTTGACACGGAAGCGCTGAAGGAACCTACTAAGCGTCAGGGGCGAAAAATTGTCAATCTCGATAAAGATGACGAGGTCCTTGCAGTCAGGTCGGGGGAAAGTGAATTTATTCTGGTTGCTGACGCCCGAGGATACGTTTTGCGGTTCAGGTTAGATCAAGTGCCCATAATGGCGGGACCAGCGCGGGGGGTAACCTTCATGAAACTTCCCGAGAATGTTGAAATAGTCGATATGGCGCTTGCAAAAAAGGAAGACCAAATAAGGTTATACAACAGTGACGAGAAATTTGATCTGACCGAAGTGGGCAAAATTCAGTTGTCGGGTCGAGGAGCTAGAGGTAAGAAAATATGTCCGGGAATTGTCAAATTTGAACACGTGTCATGAACAGGAAGAAGGATAAGATGGGCGATTCTTACACGGTAAACGACATTCAGGTTCTCAAGGGATTGGAAGCTGTCAGGAAGCGCCCTGGAATGTACATTGGAGATACAGGAATAGGGGGTCTTCACCAGCTTGTCTGGGAGATTGTGGACAACAGTGTTGATGAAGCCCTTAATGGTCACTGCGATACGATTAAAGTGTTTATGGAGCGAGACGGGAGCGTCACAGTCGAAGACAGTGGTCGGGGAATTCCTGTAGAAGCTCATCCCTCTACCGGCAAAAATACTGTGGAGACAATATTCTGTAGTTTACACGCTGGAGGGAAATTCGACGATGACACATACAAGGTGGCTGGCGGGTTGCATGGGGTAGGAGCTTCCGTAGTTAACGCCCTGAGCGCGAAAATGCTTGTGCGTGTCAGAAGGAACGGTTTCCTGTATGTTCAGGAATTTCAGAGGGGGATACCTGTTACTCCTTTGGTGAGGGAAAAACCGGCTCATGGAACGGGCGCCAAGATAAGTTTTTTGCCCGACCATGAAATATTTGGATCTCTGCGATTTTCTACCGAGATAATCAGGGAACGACTTGAAATAAAAGCATTTCTCATTGCCGGGCTGAAAATAATTCTAGTTGATCATGTTCAAAACACTACTCAAACATTTTGTTATCCCGAGGGAATAAAAGATTTCCTAAAAAATATAATGGAAGGCAATGAACCGGTAGGCGCTCAGCCGTTCTATTGTTTTAATCAAAACAATCTCCGTTTTGAAGCAGCTCTTGCGTGGACATCCGAGACATCGGGAAAAATTCTTACCTTCGTTAATTCCATTCCGACTCCGGCTGGCGGAACCCACGAAAATGCTTTCAGGAATGCGTTTACAAGGGTGATCCGATCCTACGTTGAAAAACGTAACGGGTTGCCAAAAGGGGTGAAGGCATTGTCGGCCGATGACATCAAGGAGGGACTTTTCGCTATCTTGTCTGTCTATCTCCATGGCAATCTGGAATTTCAGGGACAAACCAAGGACAGGCTTAACAGTCTTGAAGCTCAACACATTGAACCCGCACTTAAAGCTGCCTTTGAGACGTGGCTTCATCAAAATCCTTCCCAGGCTCAAGCCATAGTCTCCAGGGTGCTTCTTTCCGCCCAGGCCAGACTGGCGTCCAGGGCCGCTAGGGACGAAGTTTCCCGTAAAGCCGCTACAACAAGGCTAGCTCTCCCGGGAAAACTGGCGGATTGTTCTTTGAATTCGCGAGACAAAACAGAACTGTTTATTGTTGAGGGAGACAGCGCCGGTGGATCTTCAAAGCAGGCTAGAGATAGACGTTTTCAGGCGATCTTGCCGATCAGGGGAAAGATTCTCAATGTAGAACAGGCCTCGCTGGAGAAGCTCAGGAACAACAGGGAAATTACGAGCTTAATCCAAAGTGTTGGAACTGGAATAGGCAAGAACTTTGATTATTCGAAACTTCGTTATGGCAAGATCATTATTAATACTGACGCCGATGTTGACGGGCACCATATTTCCACTTTATTGCTGGCTTTTTTCTATCGCTTTCTCCCTGACCTGGTTCACAAGGGACATCTTTACCTTGCATTGCCACCACTATACAGAATCAGAACAGGCACGGGGAAGAACAGTCGAGTGAAATACGTTTTTACAGACAAAGAAAAAGAGACCCTGTTGAAACGTAGAAATGTAAAGGACGTTGAGATTCAAAGGTTTAAAGGATTGGGAGAGATGGATGCTCCAACCCTGAAATCAACAACAATGGACCCCGCGAGTAGGAGCATACTTAGAGTCACTGTCGACGATGAGATTAAGACTCACCATATTTTTGATACATTAATGGGTAAAGATGTACGAAAAAGATTTATCTTTATCAAGGAAAGATCTCAAGAGGTTCATGAACTCGATATTTGAGTCATTTTCCCAGGAAAAGATGATAATGGAAGCCTGGAAAGAATCCGTCGAGCGTTTCATTGAGGATCGCGAACAAACGTGAGTCGAAACGTTGCGCTATCAATTGGAGGACGAATTCTTTTTGTTCAGATTCTCTAGCGCCGAAGTCAATATTCTTTTTACGGGATCATATGATTCAGATTCCAGCGCATCTTTTAAAACAGGAATAATCTCTGTGGGAGTTGAAGCGCCCAAAATACGAAGAGCATTGACAGCCGCAATCCTGGTTCTATAATCTTTGTCCCTAAGGGCCTTTTGCAAGGCTTGCAAGCTCGTGGTTGAGGGAGGATTTATGTTTCCCAGAGTGGCTACCGCCGAGTTCTTGACTCTCATGTCAGAGTCGTCAACCATCCTGGCAATTTGCGGCGCCGCCTTAGTCAGATCTGCGCCGCTTCCTCTCAGAATCCCCAGAGCGAGCGCCCTGTTTTCAACGTCTTTATCTTCAAGCCCTTTAATTACTGCGTCTAAAAAATAGGACGCTTTCCCTCGGAAACGCATCAAAGATATCAGAGCCTCTCTTCTGTCCAGGGGGTTTTCTTCGTTCAGCGCTTTCAGGCATAATGGGATCGCATAATCTCCTGATTCGTCTATTACTGCGACAGCGTCCAGAATGTCAGATTTAGTCTCGGCGTCGGACTTGTCATACATTTCAACAATCTTGGGTAACGCGCCTGCTGATACCTTTTTGAGTTTTTTCAATGCGGGAAGAGCGTGAACTGCGGCTAATGGTGTTTCCACGCTTAAAGCCTCAAGGAGAACCGGTATGACCAAGTCGGGTTTTTTTTCGCCTATGATGTAAAGCGCTTTGCTTGAGCCTTTGGCAACCGACTCATTGGAGCTTGACAAGGACTTGGCAAGGATCGGGATTACATCATCGTTCCATTTTCCCAGAAGCGTCATGGATATTGTGGCGTTGATTTTTGTCTGTTCATCCGTGTCATTCATACGCGTTCTAATTAACTCTTCAATCGAAGAGTCCTGTTCCCCAACACGACCCAAAGCCAATATAGCGGCTCTCCTGGGATCCAATTCCGGATCGTTTAATGTTGCGATTAGCGCATTCTTAACTTCGTCGCTGTGATTTGGAAAAAACCCCAGCGCCTCAGCCGCAGCAGCGCGTACCTTGGTAGCTGAATCTTTCAGAGCTTCAATGAGAGGCGGAACCGCTCTCGCTGGTTTGCTTCAGGAGCAACCTAATTCAAAAGCGGCCTTGGCTCTTACATCCTGATCATCACTCTTGAGATCTTTTATGTGTTGATCGGTAGAATCAGCAAAAACATTAACGGGTTGGAAGAACAAAATAACTATTAACAACGCCAGGATAGCGCCACAAACTTTCATTATTCCTGTTTTCCTTTACTCAAAACTTCGATTTTCTTTTTTTCAAGAAAATCCCTATCTATTTTGAGAAATCCCTTTTCTCCAAACAAGGAGAATCGCAGCCACTGGGATGCGAAATAGAGCATTGAAACGTCGTCATTTCGAATTTTCTCGATGATGTCATCATCAATTTTAAATTTTTCGAGAAATGTGGACTTGAATACAAATTCCCTGAAACGATCCACATCATAAAGAGCCATAAGAATCATGTCCTGCATGCGGGGATTGTCTATCTTCTCTTCCCACAGTTGGTCAGCATGCATGACGTCTTTGAGATTATGATCTATGTCATCGTAATCACGAAGACCTTGGTCTCGCCGCCATTCTTCTACTGTTAGTTCGCGTGCTTCCTTGAGTCCATGACATGTATCCTCGGTCACGATAAATGAATATTCGACGCCCTGTTCAGTATCCAGAGGGTACAGACGACAAGAATAGGGCCTGCTCTCGTAAACCGCGCAACCTGCGTCAGTTACAAATGGGCACTGTTTGGTTTCATCCTGATTCATTTTCAGAATTACAGCGGGCATTCCACTTTTCTGAGACAACACCCTGTGAGTGTAGGTTTCCAGAAAATCCGTCGAGGAAATTTTCAAGGTCTTACGCAACCGAATAACGTCCAGCGAATCCAGAAAAATGGTTACGTCTCTGCAACATGAATTGAAACAGTCAATTCCTCGATAGCATTTGAAGCGGAATGTGTCGTCCCATGTCATCAACTTTTCTTGTTCTTCAGGAGATTTAGCTTGAATTTTCATATAAAGGTCCTTTCCTCGGTTTGTGGTTAACTATGTTTGTTCTGGACCCGTTGAAGGTTTTCAAGCGCCTGCTTGTTGCCGGGATCGAGTTCCAGTGTTTTGTTCCAGCATTGAATCGCCTTTTCGGTATCTCCCAACATTTCATAGGCTACGCCCTTCTGATGATAGGCGCCTATGTAGTTATCCCTGAACGAAATAGCTCTGTCGAAATAATTCAGGGCTTGAGAGAAATCCCGTTTGGCTAATAGATAGATCTGTCCCAGATTGTAATAAGCGGTCACGTACTCTGGGTCCAGTTCAATCGTTTTTTTAAAAGATGTCAAAGCTTCATCGTCCCGTTTCAGAAAAGCGTAAGCTACCCCTAAATTATAATAAATAGAGGGGTTAGTAGAATCCAGTGAGGAAATCTTCTCGAGCCTTATGGCAGCGTGTTCATAATTTTCTTCATCGAAATCAGAGAAAGCCCTTTGCAACTGTACCTGAGTCAGAAACGAATATAGGGGCCTGTTTCCCAAGTTTATTTGAGAGAGTTCCTCCAAGATTTTGTCAATGGCTCCTTTTTCTTGAGGCGCGTGAAACGCTTCCTTTGCACGTTCAAAGGCTTCCACTGATTTTTCGATGCGTCCAGAGCAGGCCCTGCTAACCCCTAACCTGTATAGTATTTGAGCTGTTTCCGAATCTCTTGAGACGGCCAGCGCTTTTTCGTAGAATTCCGATGCTCTCAGGAAATCTTCCTCACCATCATAGCAGCTTGCTATGGCCTCGATTATTTCGGCGGAATTCGGACGATCTTCCAGACATTCCTCGAAGATGTTTATGGCGTCACGCCATTTTTTTTCGGACATGGCTTTATAAGCCAACCCCAGTTTTTCCATTGGGCCATCGGTTGCTAGTTCTTGTTTCTCACGGTTGGTTTGATTCTGTAAGCAGCAGTTCTTGTACTTTTTTCCACTACCACAGGGGCAGGGAGAGTTTCGCTGGATGGACCCCATGCGGGATTCTCCTTTCATGGTTACAAATAACAAAACTGTTATGATAATATATATGACTGCAAGTCTCAAGAAAAATAAGCAACTGTTTTTTGCTGACTTTTAGAAAACATCGTCCAAAAATTTCCTTGACAAACGAAATGGGATTTGATTCAATCCGGTATTCAATATTGCTCGGGCTACCTAATGCCTAGCGTGATATCCATTGTATTTTTTCAGCGCTAATAAGATCCACGTCGAGTTGAAATGGTAAAACTTTTTCTCGGAAGGTTTACACAGTTCGGAGTTTCCTCAGAGACTAAACATGATCCGGTGGCCGTTTGTTCCGATTCCTATGTTCGGAAAACGGTCCTATCGTGATTGGTGGTACGGGGGTCTTGGGGACAACAATCTTTTTACATCAGGAAGGAATCTTCCAGGAATGTATGACTGCCTTGAGAAAGGAGGAGCCCGTCTATTAGTTCAAGTCTAACTAGAGACGCTAAATTTAACTTGCTAAGATTTAAAGAAGATTTATCACACCAGGAGGATAATTCATGCCAAGTTTCGTAATTTTGGAAAAATGTGATGGGTGCAAGGGTCAGGATAAGACCGCTTGTATGTACATCTGCCCCAACGATCTGATGGTTCTTGACAAAGAGAAAATGAAAGCGTCGAACCGTGCGCCTGAAATGTGCTGGGAATGCTACAATTGCGTTAAGATCTGTCCCCAGCAGGCGATAGACGTGCGTGGATACGCTGACTTCGTGCCCATGGGAGCTTCTTGTGTTCCTCTAAGAGGTTCGGAAGACATTATGTGGACTGTCAAGTTCCGTAGCGGTCAGGTAAAAAGATTTAAGTTCCCGATCCGTAAGACCCAGGAAGGAACAGCCGCGCCTGACGGCGGTTATGGCGAAGTTACCACAGACCTAGCCAGCCAGTGCTTGTACAATGAACCAGCAGCCTTGAAGCTAGATGCGCTGCCCACAGTCAAGAAGTAATTCCTTAGGAGGAAGCTAATAATGGCCAATTTCGAAAATGTTGAAGTAACCACGGATATTCTCCTTTGTGGTGGTGGTATGGCGGCATGCGGAGCCGCTGTTGAAGCAGCTTATTGGGCCGCGAAGAATGGTTTGAAAGTCACTTTGGTTGACAAAGCGGCTATGGATCGATCCGGCGCCGTCGCCATGGGGCTGTCTGCTATCAATCAGTACGTTGATATAAACAGCGGCGCCAACACTTGTGAAGACTATGTGCGTTACGTCCGTAACGACCTCATGGGTATCACCCGAGAAGATCTCGTTTATGATATCGCTCGTCACGTAGATTCATCCGTGCATCTGTTTGAAAAATGGGGACTCCCGATCTGGCTGGACGCAGATGGGAAGTATGTTCATGAAGGCCGCTGGCAGCTCATGATAAACGGCGAATCCTACAAAGTAATAGTCGCCGAAGCCACCAAAAACGCCCTGGCCAAATATGGTCATGAGTATTTTGAGCGTGTTTTCATCACCACACCTATAATGGATGGCGACAGAATCGCTGGCGCAGTTGGGTTCAGCACCCGTGAAGATAAATTCTATGTATTCAAGGCCAAAGCGGTTCTAGCCGCAATGGGTGGCGCTGTTCACGTTTTCAAGCCCAGAAGTTCCGGTGAAGGTCTTGGCCGAGCTTGGTATCCGCCTTGGAACTCTGGTTCGAGCACATATTTTACCCTGATCGCCGGCGCCGAGCAGACCTGCCAGGAAGTACGTTTCATCCCCGTTCGATTCAAGGATGCGTATGGTCCTGTCGGAGCCTGGTTCCTTCTGTTCAAATCCAGAGCCACTAACGCGTTCGGTGGTGAGTACATGGTTGAGCGCAAGGACGAACTGTCAAAATGGGGCGAATACGGAAAAGTTAAGCCGATTCCGGCTAACCTTCGTAACTACATGGGTATGCTCGATGAGTTTGAAGGCAAGGGCCCGATCTACATGAGAACTGAAGAGGCCATTCAAAAGATAGCCAACGAGCTTAAAGACGATCCGAAGGCCTACAAGAAAAAAATGAAGGAACTCGAGGCGGAAGCTTGGGAAGACTTCCTGGATATGACAATATCCCAGGCCATTCTCTGGGCCGGAACCGATGTTCAGCCTGAAGAGAAATCTTCTGAAATCGCCGCCGCAGAGCCGTATTTCATTGGTTCACATTCCGGCGCCTCCGGCGCATGGGTAAGCGGACCAAAAGACCTCGCTCCAAAAGAATACTTCTGGGGCTATGAATATATGTCAACCGTAAAGGGTCTTTTCTGCGCAGGTGACGCTTCGGGCGCTTCCAGTCACAAGTTCTCTTCTGGTTCACATGCGGAAGGTCGTGCGGCTGGTAAGGCGATGGTTCGTTTCGTGCTCGAGAACAACACCCAGCCGAATGTTGACGCTGCCAATGTTGACGCTCTTAAGAAAGAGATCCTGAAACCCATGGATCTGTTCGTTGAATTTGGCGGCAAGTCAAGTGATCCTGACATCAACCCCGAGTTCATGAAACCAAAAATGTTCATGTTCCGGCTCCAAAAAATTATGGATGAATACGCGGCAGGAGTTGTTGCCGGCTTCAAAACCAACAAGTTTAAACTCGAGAGAGCTCTGGAACTGTTG